>DATNLB010000644.1:0-13557 GCA_035603095.1 Candidatus Acidiferrales bacterium | reverse complement strand
AGGAGGAAGTCGGCGAGGAGAGCGAGTAGCGCGGCGGGGATGGCGCCCGCGAGGATGAGGGCATCACTGACCAGGGCGACGCCGCGGAAGATGAACGTGCCTAGCCCGCCCGCGCCGATAGCTGCGGCGATGGTGGCTACGCCGATGGTGATAATTGTCGCGGTACGAATACCAGCAAGAATGACGGCGCGAGCTAGTGGTAAACGGACGCGCCAGAGGATTTGGGATTGGGTCATGCCCATGGCTTCAGCGGCTTCGAGAACCGCGGGGTCAATGCCAGTGAGGCCAACGTAGGTGTTCCGCAGGATGGGCAGAAGGGCGTAGAGGACGAGGGCGACGATAGCCGTGCGCTTGCCGATGCCGCCGATGAACGGTATGGGAATGAGGAAGCCGAAGAGGGCGAGGCTGGGGATGGTTTGGAAGACGCTGGCGATGCCGAGCGCGATAGCACGCAGCGCGGGGCGCTGCACAATGAACATGCCGAGCGGGACGCCGATGAGAATGGCGATGATCATGGCGATGACCACGAGCACGAGGTGATCGAGAGTGGCGCCGAGGATTTCGGCGCGGTGATCGGCGAAGAATGACCAGGTGGTCATTGGGGGGCTCATGCGGAGGCTCCTGGGGTCATCGCGAGAGAGGAAGTGAAGGCGCGAACTTCGGGGTGGTCGAGGCGAAGGAACTCCTGCGGAGTGGCGCTGGCAACGATGCGGCCGGCTTCGAGCAGGACGATGCGGGAAGCGAGAAGCAATGCTTCGCGGAGATCGTGGGTGACGAACACGATGGTCTTGCCGAGACGGCGGGCGAGGGCGCTGAATTCGCGCTGGAGCTCGGCGCGGGTGACGGGATCGAGCGCGCCAAAGGGCTCGTCCATGAGCAGGATGGGAGGATCGGCGGCGAGAGCGCGCGCGACGCCGACGCGTTGACGCTGGCCGCCGGAGAGTTCGCGGGGGCGGCGATGGGCGAAGTCGCGGGGATCGAGACCGACGAGCTGGAGCATTTCCTGGACGCGGGCGGCGGTGCGGGAGGCGTCCCAGTTTTCCAAAGTGGGGATGAGGGCGACATTTTCTGCGACGGTGAAATGGGGGAAGAGGCCGGCATCCTGAATCACATAACCGATGCCGCGGCGGAGGCGGATAGGGTCCCAGACGGCGGTCGAGCGCCCCTGGACGAGGACTTGCCCCTCTGTGGGAAGTAAAATTCCGTTCATTAGGCGGAGAAGGGTGGTCTTGCCGCTGCCGCTGCGACCGAGAAGGACGAGGGTTTCGCCATGAAGGATTTCTAAGGAGATGCCGGAAACGATTACGCGGGCAGGAATAACGTTTATGTGAAGCGACACATCGCGAAACTCGATGGTTTTTATTGCGGAAAGTGGTGGTTTCGTATTCATTTCGATTGACATCAACAGATCCCGGAGGGAACATATTAATGCACCTAGCCTCCCGACGCCGAATTTTGGCGCATCCTTCGCGTGGAAGCTGCATCCAACAGAAGGGGAAGAACGCCATGGGAGCTCCCGCTACCGCTGTCCGCATCCGGCACGACCTTCACACCAGACTAGTTAACGCTCGCGCGCGAACCGATGAGATATTCCGCGTGGTTCGGGAAGAAGCCATCTACGACAGGCCCATCCCCGAGCGACACCGCTTGATTTTCTACGTGGGGCATATCGAGGCGTTCGATTGGAATTTGCTGGCGCAACGGGCGTTTGGATTACGGCCGGTCCAGCGGACGTTCGATCAACTGTTTGCTTTTGGCATTGACCCGGTGGATGGCGGGTTGCCGTCGGACACGCCGGCGGATTGGCCGGAGCGCGCGGAAGTCGAGCGCTACAACCGGCGGATACGCGAGGAGTTGGACCACGCGATCGAGCATGCCCTGGAGCGGCCTGCGGAAGGGCATCCGCAGCTGATCCCGATGCTCGAAGTTGCCATCGAACATCGGTTGATGCATGCGGAGACGCTGGCGTACATGCTGCACCGGCTGCCGAGCGCTAGGAAAGTTGGCGGTCCCGAGCGAGCGGCGTGGAGGTCGCTCAGGGTGAAACCGCATCTGGTGGAGATCCCGGCCGGGCAGGCTACGCTGGGACTGGAGCCAGTCAAGGGAGAGGAATTCGGCTGGGACAACGAATTTGGGGCGCATGAAGTCGAGGTGAAAGAGTTCGCCATCGACAACCACAATGTAACGAATCACGAATTTCTACGGTTTATGCAGGCGGGTGGTTACGAGAACCGTTCCCTGTGGAGCGAGGAAGCCTGGGCCTGGAAGGCGAAGGAAGGCGTCGAGCATCCGATGTTCTGGGGCCGCGAGGGCAACCTGTGGATTTATCACACGATGTTCGGCGAGATTCGTTTGCCGCAAGAGTGGCCGGTCTACGTGAGCCACGCCGAGGCCAACGCGTATGCGAAGTGGCTGGGACGCAAACTGCCAACCGAAGCGCAGTTTCATCGTGCCGCGTATGGAACCCCCGACGGCACGCGAGAGCGCAGCTATCCCTGGGGCGAGGAAGCGCCGAGCGCGTCCAGGGGAAACTTCGATTTTAAATCGTGGGATCCCTCGCCGGTGGGAGCGCATCCCGCGGGCGCAAGCGCTTTTGGCGTCCACGATCTTGTCGGGAACGGTTGGGAGTGGACGCGGACGGAGTTCGGGCCGTTTCCGGGATTTACGCCGATGCCGTTCTATCCAGGCTATTCTGCAAATTTTTTCGATGGCAAGCACTACGTCATGAAGGGTGGCTCGCCGCGGACCGCCGCGTGCATGTTGCGGCGGTCGTTCCGAAATTGGTTCCAGCCGCATTATCCGTATGTCTACGCAACGTTCCGTTGCGTCGAGGACTGAGAGTTTTCAGTCGCTAGTTCTCAGTCTTTGGTAAGAGAAGAAAAATTGCTCTTGTGGGGTATCGAGAACCTGCCCCTCAACTGTGCGCTCAGATGCGACGATAGCGGAAACCTGTAAACAGGGAATCAAGTCCAGGAGACTCCATGCTAACCGCTTCCCTTCCCGTACGGCACGTGGCTGAATTTTCGGCGGACGTGCGCGAGAGCCTCACCAAAGCAGGACAGAGAGAACTTCCTTCAAAATATTTGTACGACGAAGTAGGCTCGGCGCTCTTCGAAACCATCTGCGTGTTGCCGGAGTACGGGCTCACGCGCGCTGATGCGCGCCTGCTGGAAAAGTACGCCCGAGAAATTGTGGGGCGGCTGCCGTCGCCGATTCAGGTGGCGGAGCTCGGCAGCGGCACAGGAAAAAAGACTCGCTGGATTCTGGAAGCGCTGTCGCGGCGGCAGAAGACGTATTACTACCCCATCGAGATTTCGCCTTCGGCGCTGGCGGCGTTGGCGAAAGAACTCGGGCAGATCGATATGGTCAGCATCGTGGGATACGAGAAGCCGTACCTGGAGGGGTTGCGCAGCGTCGCGGATGGGCGCGGAGAACGGGACCATCTGCTCGTGTTGTTTTTGGGAAGCACGATTGGCAATTTCGATCGCGATAAAGGTGAAGAATTCTTGCGGGAAATGAGGGCGATTCTGCAGCCGGGGGATGCGTTGCTGCTCGGCACCGATTTAGAGAAGAGCATCGAGCTGCAATTACTGGCTTACGACGATCCCGCGGGCGTAACGGCGGCGTTCAATTTGAATTTGCTGGCGCGCATCAACCGGGAGCTGGGCGCGGATTTTGATTTGAGTTGCTTCCGGCACCAAGCCCGGTGGAACAGAGTGGAACGGCGGATCGAGATGCATCTGCGTTCCACGTGCCGGCAAACGGTTCACGTTCCGGCCGCCAGTCTGCGGTTCATGCTGGACGAAGACGAGACGATTTGGACGGAAAGCTCGCACAAGTATCAAGCCGAAGAAATTCCGGAGATGGCAAAGCGCACGGGATTCCGCTGCGATGGACAGTGGATTGATCGCGAATGGCCGTTCGCGCAGAACCTGCTGATTGCAGGATAGAGGGTGCCCTGGTTGACCCTCCCCCCGCGCCAACCTAGAGCAATCCGAGTTGGTCGGGATACTTGGCTTGTAGCGAGCTCACCAGAACCTCGAACGCAGGAAGATCGCGCAGGTCTTTGAGGCAAGGATCCTTCAGAAAAAATGGCCAGCACGCGAATCCGGCGCTTACACTTCGCTCCAGCCACTCGAACGCGGCCTCAAGCCGCCCTAACAAGGCAAGAATACATGCGAATTGATAGTAGCTGTGGTGCGCATGTCCAAAGGATTTTGGGCACGCACAAGCCTTGGTCAAGCAGTCGAGCGCCCTTCCGCCTTTCCCTGTCAACGCGTAAAAGACGCCTTGCAGACTGACGATGAGTGGTTCTTCAGGCAAAAGCTGGATTGCTTCATCCAACAGGATTTCTGCCTCTTTCCAATCCCCGGTCATCATGGCCGGCTGCGGGGCAAAGTAGAGCGGATACTTGTTGCCTGGGTTCTCGCTGCGCCACGCTTGAATCTCCTCCCGCGCCAGATCGTATTCCCGGTTCCAGACGTAGACTTGCACGATGCTGTGACTAACGGCCTTTCTGGGATGAAATGGCCGCCCCCTCTCATACATTTCACGAGCGTGGTCGAACAGCCCGATGTGAGCCAAGATCGTGCCCAGACGGTTGTAAGCGTGGGGCTGATTGTTCTGCAGAGCCAGGGCCCGCTTGAGTTCGGCGATCGCTTCAAGGTGTTGGAAGTTTTTGGACGGCCCCCATAGCAGAAAAGCGTTGGCGACGTGGCCTTCGGGCAAATCGGGATCCATTTCAAGCGCTCGATGGCAATGAAACTCGGCCTTCTCCAACCACGCGCTCGCCGGATCGACTTCATAGTGGCGCGTCGCGCACACGAGGGAAAGGGTGGCATGTGCCAAGGAAAAAGCAGGATCTCGAGTGACCGCATTGGTCAAGCGCTGAGCGGCTTCGTCCAGCACCGCTGGATCGCCGGAGGATCCGAGCCGGTAACCCCGCATAAATTCCGCATACGCCATCGGGTCCTTGCTAAATCGCGGCCGGAGTCGCGGCGCCGCCGGACCCAGTGGCCGGTTCAATGCGACCGCGATTTGTTTTGCAATCTCGTCCTCAAGGTCGGGCAGGCGACTCACGTCGAGATCCCGTTTCCGTGTGAAGCAAGCGCTCCGGGCATGGTTATCGAACAGTTCCACCGAGAGCCGCAATAGGCCTTTTGACTCTTGAATGGCGCCGTGGACGACAAAACGCACACCGAGACGGGATGCCGTCTCCGAAGCACTCGCCTCAAGCGGCACGTTCAGCACGGCCGAAGTCGGCAGAACGTCCACGCCGGGCAGATTTCCGAGACGCGTAACCAGAGCATCGGCAAACCCCAGGCACACACCGTGGTCATCAGTGGCCTTGCCGAGAAGCATCAGCGGCAAGACCGCCAACGAGGAGCGCTCGCTCCACCCGTCGACTTTGTGCGTGCTGACCGCGCGCGCGCCTGGTTCAAAATCGGATTGCAGATAGCGCGCATTAATCACACGCACCGGCCCGACGAATCGGTACCCTTTGCCCACCACGGTTTCCAGAAAGCGCGGTTTGCCGGGGTCGTCACCGAGAGCCGTACGGATTTTCCGCACGATGTTGTTGATATTCGGCTCCGTATCGATAAAGAGATCCGAGCGCCACAATTTGGTGACGATTTCCTTACGCGAAACCAGCTGTTCCCGCCGGGCCACGAGAAATATCAGCAGCTCCATGGGCTTCTTTTCGAGCCTGATGCGCCGCCCGTGGCGGCGAAGCTCGTAGCGTCCAAGGTCGAGTTCGATTTCGACTACTGCTGGTTTAGTACGTCGCATAGACTCTTGTTTGCGCATTATCCCCTAGGAATCAGTAATTTGCGACGATATGCGAAAGATATACAAACTGTATGCGTTCTTCATTGGAATACCTCTCCGCTCAAGACATGATTCCCACCGTTCGACGCTGAGCTACGGAGGCTCAATCATGAAACGATTCTTTTTGCTTGTACTCACACTGGCTGGCTCGTTCGCCTGGGCAGCGCGGCCACTCAGCACTGCTGCAAACAATCATTCTCACGAAACAAACGCATTCACTCCGGATACCATTCCCTGGGGGCCCGCACCGCCGGTGGTGCGCCCGGGCGCGCAGTTCGCCGTCCTGGAAGGTGACCCAACCGCATCGACCGGCGACTTCACCATTCGCCTGAAAATGCCTGACAGCTTCCGCATCTCTCCCCATTGGCACCCCCAGCGGGAAAACGTCACGATCATCTCCGGCACATTCAAGGTCGGGATGGGCGATGAGTTTGACGCGAACAAGATGAAAGCGTTCATCGCCGGGAGTTTTGCTTTTCTCGATCCCGACATGCATCACTACGCCATGGCCCGCGGAGAAACCGTCGTGCAGGTCCACGGGCAATCTCCCCTGCAGTTCAACTACGTCAATCCAGACGATGACCCAAGCAGGAATAAGTAGCCACTCGGGCGCATGCTGAACGGCCCAGGAAGCGCTGGCACCCGCTTCCTGGGGCTAACCCGAAGGGACAGCTTCGTGAGAAACCCGCTAGCGCACCACTCTATGTAAATTCAAAAAATTGCAATCTCAAAGGAGAATGGGAATGGCAGTCGACATGGACAAACTCAACGCGTTCGTAGGGCAATTCGTCGGGGATTTGGGAGCCGCGGTGCACTCTGGCATGGTGGTCATTGGCGAAAAGCTGGGGCTGTACAAGACTCTCGCCGAAGGCCCGATGGACTCAGCCGAACTCGCGGCAAAGACCAAAACAGATGAGCGTTATGTGCGCGAATGGCTGGGTTCGCAAGCTGCCGGCGGCTACGTCACGTACAACGAAAAGACGCGCAAGTTTAGTCTGAGCGAAGAACAGGCCTTCACGCTGGCGAACGAAGACAGTCCGGCGTACATTCCTGGGGCCTTCCAATTGGCGCTCGGTTCCCTTGCCGCTGTTCCGAGAATTACCGAGTCCTTCCGGTCCGGCGCAGGCATGGGCTGGCACGAACACGACGACGACGTGTTTCATGGCTGCGAGAAATTCTTCCGGCCGAGCTATGCAGCCAACCTTATAAGTTCGTGGATCCCTTCTCTGCACGGTGTAAAGGCCAAGCTTGAGGCTGGCGCGCGCGTCGCCGATGTGGGCTGCGGCAAGGGAGCGTCTACGGTGCTAATGGCCAAAGCCTTCCCAAAATCACAATTCTTCGGATTTGACTATCACGACAAATCCATCGAGGGCGCCCGGGCCACTGCCGCCAGAGAAGGTCTCGAGGTTCGCCTCAACTTTGGCGTCGCGAAGGCCAAGGAGTTTCCGGGCAAGGACTATGACTTGGTTACGGTATTCGATTGTCTTCATGACATGGGTGATCCGGTAGGAGCCGCAACCCATGTGCGCAAATCACTGAGCAAAGATGGCACATGGATGATCGTCGAGCCGTTTGCCAACGACGAGCTGAAGGACAACCTGAATCCGGTTGGCCGCGTGTACTACTCTTTTTCGACTCTATTATGCACGCCCTGTTCGCGTTCGCAGGAAGTCGCGTTGTGCTTGGGCGCGCAGTCGGGCGAAAAGCGCATTCGCGAGGTCGTTACCGCAGCTGGCTTCAGCCGCTTCCGGCGAGCCGCGGAGACACCATTTAACGTGGTCTACGAAGCTCGTCCATGAGCGGTTCAGCTGGAGGAATTCAACCCGCCGTGGGATTCCGGGCCGGCACGCCGGCGCGGAATCGCCATGCAGTGACGCGTCGCGTGGAGACGGAGAATTAGAAGGCTTCGATGCGCCAGACGAGCCGGGTGGACCAGGTTTTTTGGGTGGTGAGCGGGGGTCGCCAGAGGGCGAGAATTTGCGAGCCCTGGTAGACGCGCTCGAAACCTTCCTCGGATTCGGAGACGGTTTCAATCGGGGCGATCCAAAATTCTTCGACCAGCGGCGCGTGCAAGGCCATGCGGACGCGCTGCCAGCCGTCTTCCATGCGCAGAATCGGACCGGGCAGCGAGCCACTGAAACGAAGATTCACGCGGCCGGTGGGCGTCTCGAAGAAGCGGTCGGGCTCCGCCGGGGCAAGAAGATTGACCACGGATTCGATGCCGATGACCACGGGCTTTTCGAGCGGTACCTTGAGCTTCAGGCCGATCTCGCAGGCGACTTCGCAACCGTGGGGCGCGGGACCGAAAGAGTACTGCTTGGTGAGCAACATCTTCGGCGCCAATGCTTCCGTCTTGCCGTGCAGCAAGAGGGAGTCCGCGCGGAACAGCTCGGCGTCGTGTGGAGCGGAGCTTTTCACAGTGAACACGCCACCGGCGAATCCGGCGTCTTCGCGCAGTTCCAGAGCTTCGTAGTCTGCTTGGGTGCGCGCGGGATCAAAAATCATGACGCGGAAGGCATGGCGGGGCCAGCGATCGTAACGAAGATATTTCTCAAGGCCCGGCTCTTTCGCGCGGGTTTGCTCGTGAATGGAGGCGACCGCGCCGGTGGCGGGCTTGCCCGCGGCTTCGCGCAAACGTGCGTGATAGGCCTCGGGACGGCGGAGGATGGAGTTGACGAGCGTGGCAGCCGCGGGCCGAAAATCGAGCGCGGCGATGGTGCCGCCGTCATTGGGCTTCAAGAGCGCCTGAGATTCGGGAGAGGTAAAGAGCAACTCGTTGGTGCCGTCGGCGTCGTAGTCCAAGAGTTCGACACGCGGGACGAGAGCACCGGGCGTTTGCCGGTCAGCGATGGCCTCGGCGCGGATCAGATTGCGCCAAGGATCGGTGCGGAGGTGCGGGGCATAAATTCCTCCAAAAATGCCGTGCCAAAAGGCGTCGTTGCACTGGGCGCGCAAAAGCAGATCGCGCGCTTGCAACAATTCATCGGCGGCCTTTGAGCCATCGTGCCGCACGGGCGCAGCGGCGATGCGCGCGGAAACGCGCAACATCTTTTTGTGCAGAAGATTGGATTCGGCGTATTTACGAAAAAAGCCTCGCCAGGAACCGCCGCGAAGGAAGGACAGGATTTCCGGGCGCGCGCTGAACTCCTTCAGCACCTCGTGATAGCGCTGCCGGACGCGCGTCGGGAGCGCCCACTCCATCATTTCGGTGTAGGAAGCCGTCGGTAGATCGGCGCGGCCGAGAGGCGCGTGCGTTCCCAGATAATCGGCGGGTGTGGAAACTGCCAGCCAATCCGAATTCTTCTCCAGAGCGGCAAAAAAATCGGCGAGCCAGCCACCCTTGTAACAGTGCTCGTATGTTCCGGGCCAGACACCGAACTTTTCCATGTCATCGCCCATGGCGGCCACGCCTCCTGGGTGGACGCTGGCAGCATCGCGCAGATAAGCGATGACGTCTTCGACTTTGCCAAAAGGAATGAGATAGCGCAGAGCTTTCTGCCCGGGGTAGAGCCACACGGTCTTGCCACGGTCTTCGGCGATGTAGGCGCCAAAGAGTTCTTCCGGTTCGAAACCTGCGGAGAGGAAATGGATGTCATCGACAAGCGTATAAGCGACGTTTGCGGTGGCGAGAGCAGTGGGAAGCTGCGGCTCCCAGACGCGCTCGGCAAGCCAGGCGCCGGACGGAAGCCGGCCGAAGTGTTTCTCGAGATAAGCGGCCAGGCGCGTAATCTGTTCGCGCTGATCTTCCGGAGGAATCGAAACCAGGATCGGTTCGTAGAAGCCGCCGCCGACCAGTTCCACCTGGCCGGCCTGGACCAACTTTTTCAGGCGAACGAAATATTCAGGCCGATGTTCTTCGATCCAGGTGAGCAGCGGTCCGGAATAGTGAAGGCCGAGATGGACGCCAGGATGCTTTTCGAGATGTTCAATAAAGGGGAGATAGGAGGTGTCGTAGGCTTTTTCGAGGACATGCTCGAAATTGCCGCAGGGCTGGTGCGCGTGAATGAGGAGAGCGAGATGAAATTTCTGCGGCATGGGGACAGTTTTTTCTCTCTGACATCATAACCCGCCATACGAAATTGTGAATCAATTCCAGTCGTGCGGCGAATGTGCGAATTGCGTAAGTCAATTGGATGCGCGGCGCGCTTCTATCGGCGCGAGCGCGCGTTCGTTCAGCGTTCAGGGCGCGCTGTGTTTCAACACCCAAGCGGAGACGGCGTTCAGAGCCTCCGGGGCCATGGTTTCCTGAATTCCGCCGTATTCGGTGGGCGAGCCCGTCGGGGAGTGCTGGAAGAGGTGGTTCAAGCCGGGTAATTCGGTGGTTTGAAAATCCTTGTTGCCGCCGTCTTGCAGGGCTTTTTCGATTTTGGCGAGATTCTGCTTCGGCGGGACTTGGAGGTCCTTCTCGCCATTGAGGGCAAGGACCGGACAAAGGGTCTTTTGCAATGTTGGAACGGGATCGTAGTCGAGAAAGAATCGAAACCACGGTGAAACCAGCATGCGAACTTGGGACTGAACGGCGGCCGGCGGGAGCGCCGCGCCAGTGCTGGTGCTCTGCACAAGTTCATTCAGTTTCGCTTCGAGTGCTGCGGGATCTTTTTCCCCCCGGACAAGGGCATATGTCTGTTTGTTAAAGGCAAGGGTCCTTGCGACTTCGCCATCGTTTACGCCGGCGGCTCGCAAGATGAGTTCTGACTGGAGCAAGAGGACGTCTTCGCCTTTCAGGCCCGGACCTGCCAGGAGCACGATCCAGGCAACGGTTTGCGAATGCGTTGCAACCATGGGCGCGATCAACCCGCCTTCACTGTGGCCAATGAGGCCGGTTTTCTTTGGGTCAATTTCCTTGCGGGTTTTCAGGTAAACGAGGGCGGCGTCGGCATCTGCGACAAAATCCTCCGTCGTCGCGTTCGGGTAGTCGCCGGTGGATTTACCGATCCCACGTTTATCGAAGCGGAGGACGGCGATGCCCTTTCGCGTCAGGTGGTCCGCCAAGACGAGAAAAGGGCGATGTCCCACGATAGATTCATCGCGATCGTCCGGCCCGTAACGATTGAGGAGAACGGCGGCGGGAAACGGCCCCTGGCCAGGCGGAAGAGTGAGCGTGCCCGCGAGTGAAATCTTCGCTTTACCGCTCGGGAAGGCGATTTCCTCTTCCTTATACGGATAAGGCTTCACAGGGTTTTGCGGGCGCACTAGTTCGAGGAGCTGGTCCGAGCGTTGAAAATCCAATTTCTGCTCGACGTTGTTTTGCGCCCAGCTTCCGGTAATGGCCGACTTTGCGGCGTTGAGCGTGCCGTCATAGACTCCGCTCACAACGGGAATTTCAAAATGGAAACCGGCGTCTTTCTGGCTCACATGGATGGCGGGCAGTCCGCTAACTCCCTGGTCGGGACTATCGAGCGCAGCGACGAGCTGCTTCTGATCGTCATGCGAGACGTGCAATTGTAAGCGAAGGCGCATGCCGTTGCCTTCCAGCGCGCCCTGCCACACTCCCTCGGCGCTCGCGATGGCATCGGAAGGCTTCTTTGCACCGGCTGACGCGGCCTGGCGATGAAAAACAAGCGGCAGGCTTGCGCTGCCCTGCGTCCAGTCACCTTCAATGCTGCGGTGATCGGCCGCAATCCTTCCTTCATAAGAAGCGCCTACGGAAGAGACATCGAAATGGAGACTGGAATCTTTCTGCGCGAACGAGGTCACTTCAATGCCGTAGACGCCTTGATCCAGGCTATCGATGGTGGCCTTGAAAGAGCCGTCCGGTGTTTTTGAAACATGCAGAACGAGATGAAGTACCGCTTCGCCCGCCGGAAGCGAACCGGTCCAGTGGCCTTCCAGCGTGGAGGAGCTGCGTTGCGGCTGCGGTTTGTGAACGGCTGGAGTTTGGGCGGAGGCGGTCGAAAAGGCAGTAAAGCTGAAGAAAGAGATGGCTAAGCCCAGACTCCAGTTAGCAGGCTTCACGCAAAACCCCCACCCACCACACTCAGAATGGTAGATGATTCCTCGCCCAAAAGAGTTGGCATCACGCCCGGGGCGGAGAGGCGCGAACCAAAGATTAGAAGTGCCTTGAAGCTTGAATTTTGGGAAGCCGGAGCAGAAAAAAGCGGCACGCCGAAGCGTGCCGCCAAAATCCGCAAGCAACCGATCGCGCCCTAGCAGAGCAGGCTACTTTCCCTGTTTTGCATACCAATCGGCGTTGATCGGCGTGAAACTATTCCACTTTTCCGGCAGATCTTCGAGCGCGAAAATAGCCGTCACCGGGCAGACCGGGACGCACGCGCCGCAGTCGATGCATTCCGTGGGATGGATATACAGTTGCGTCTCGCTCTCGAAATTCGCTTCATCCTTGCGCGGATGAATGCAGTCCACCGGGCAGACATCCACGCAGGCGGTGTCTTTTGTGCCGATGCAGGGCTCGGCAATCACGTAAGCCATTAAGGGTCTCCTTTGTTCGGACAGCCGACCGGCGCCCCATCGGACGAAACAGCACGACCGGCAAAAATGCCTTATACCACGCGACTGCCCGGAGCGACAAGCAGCTATAAGAATTGTACGCGGGGGGAGTGAGTTTCTCAACCGGCAGGGGTACGGATAGAATGGGGGAGAAGGAAGGACCATGAGAATCCAGACTGGCATTGTCATGCTTGGTTTGCTGGCAGCGGCGGCTGTCGTGGCGGCGCCGCAGGCCTCGAAGACAGCGGCGCCCCGCGATCCAGAGTTGATTGACGCGCAGGCTTATCAGAAATTGCTGGAGCAAAACCGCGGGAAGCCGCTCCTCGTCAATTTTTGGGCGACTTATTGCGAACCCTGCCGCGACGAGTACCCCATGCTAAATGAACTGGCGAAAAAGTACGCGCCGCAAGGGCTGAAAGTCGTGGGCGTGAGCATGGATGACGATGGCGACTTAATCTTGATGCGGCGTTTTCTGGCCCGCTATAAGCCGGTGTTTCCCAATTACCGGAAAAAAGCTGGCGAGGATGCGGAGTTCAGACAATTCACACAGGCAATACTTCCAAGTTGGAATGGGTCTCTTCCCGCTACGTTCTTCTACAGCAAAGACGGCGGGCAGTCGGGGCACATGTTCGGCGAAGGTCCTCGGGAAAGCTATGAGGCCGCCATTAAGGCACTGCTGGCTTCGCGCCACTAGTAGCGCCAATCAAGACCGTCGACATCAAGGCTTTTGCCTGGGGTAAGAATTCTGTTGGAGGAGCTTGCCGGTGCTCAATACCAGGGGCAATCGCATCACCTATTTTGGCCACAGCACGTTTTCGCTGACGACGCCTTCGGGGCAGGTTGCTTTGATCGATCCGTGGGTGATGACGAATCCCTTCTGTCCAGAGGCGCTGAAGAAAGTGGCGCGGCTGGATGCCGTTTTCTTGACTCACTCGCATACCGATCACATGGGCGATCTTCTGGCTTTGGCCAAACAGCACAAACCGAAAATTGCGGCGATCTTTGAGACGTGCCTGTGGATCGAGAGCAAGGGCTTCGAACAAGAGACCTGCCCGATGGGCAAGGGGGGCTCGCAGAAAATTGGGGATTTTGAAATCACCATGACGCACGCATTTCATTCGAATTCCATCGACGATAACGGGGTGCGGCACTACGGCGGCGAACCCGCAGGATATATCCTCCGCATGCCCGGCGGGTTCAAGGTATATCATGCGGGCGATACGGCGCTCTTCGGCGACATGAAATTGATCGGCGAGCTTTACAAGCCGGACCTCGCGTTGC
>DATNLB010000450.1:0-5480 GCA_035603095.1 Candidatus Acidiferrales bacterium | reverse complement strand
GCCATCCAGCGACAATTCTAGAACAGGTGAGCCCTCGGCAAGGATAGAGTTCTTCCCAGCTGCGGTTCGCCAAAATTTTAACCGAGCTTAGTGAATGGGCTTCAACAACATATACCAACCGCTGATACGGCCCTCCGTGTCTCGCGTGGGCAGAGCCCGAGATTGGAACCAGCGGTACACGCCATCAGCACGCCGCTGTCGGAGTTCAAGGTCATAGGGCTGCCCGGTTTCGATCGAGTGCTTCCACGAGTCGACCACTCGAGGGAGATCATGGGGATGGACAACATTGCCGGTGGCCCAATTCTTCAATTCCTCAGGCGTCTTGCCAAAATATTCCAAGACTTGACGATTGACAAGCTGGACCTCGCCCGCAGCACTCAAAGTACACACAAACCCAGGAATCGTGTCGATGATGGTTCGCAGTTTGTTTTCTGAGTTCTTAATTTCGACAACCGCATTCTTCAAGGCTAGGTGTGATCGTTCAAGCTCGATCGCGACCAGAGCGATGTGGCCGGCTGCCTGGATCAACTCAAGATCCCGGCTATTTGGAATCCGCGGCTCCGCGTAAGACAAGCAGAAGGTGCCAAGAACCTCGCCGTCCTTCGAAATGAGCGGTTCGGACCAGGCCGCGCCGAACCCGTGGTTAGGGCCAATTCTCGAGCTTCAACGGGCCATCGCGGGTCGCTGGAAATATCCGGAATGATTACTCGCTGTTTCGTGAACGCGGCGATGCCGCAAGAACCTCTATTGGGACCAATCGGCCATGGAGTAATGGCCGCCGTAAATGCGGCGGGAATCCGAGGGCCGGCACCCGGCAATAGCTGCTTGCCTTCCGGATCCATCAAACAAACCATGGAAGTAACAGGGGGGGCATGAGCATCAATGGAAGCGCACAAATCGTTCAGGACCTCTGGGAGGCTCGCGCCATTGGCCATCATCTCCAGGGTTCGCTTCTCCGCAGCCAATAGGGATTCCGCCTGCGATGGAGTTGCGGTATTCCGTCCTCGTTTGGATTGAGATCCCGCCGGCTGCACCACGGCCGCGGCGCCACTGATTTGTATTTCGTAGTCCGGCTTGAGGCGCGATTCCGGGGAGCTCATCATGGTCTCCATCTTGGGTCCCGGTTTATGACCCGTTCGTCATACCATACGCCTCAAGGACGGCGGACGCCACTCGTGCGCGATTCCATTCGATGATCGAACTGCGGTTCTAGATGCGCAGGAGTATCCGGCACGCCAACGACGTACCCTCATGGATTGCTCGTTGGCGAGTTTCGACGTTACAGAATCACAGATGCTTCCTCAAAATTCAGCCGAGGATTGCGTGGGTGGAGCTTGTTTGAGTCTCCATAGCCCAGGTTGCAAAGAAGATTGACCTTCCACTTGCCCTCAGGAAAGAATGCCGCATTCAGTTTATCCGCGTCGAAACCGGACATCGGTCCGCAATCTAACCCCAAAGCGCGCGCGGCCAGGATGAAGTATGCGGCTTGCAGTGAACTGTTGCGGAAGGCGTTCTCCTCAATTAGAGGTTTATTTCCGACAAAGTAGGAGCGGACATCCGCTTGCGGAAAGAGCCTGGGAAGATTCTCGTGGAATTCCGTGTCCCAAGCGACGATGACCGTGACCGGAGCGGCCATGGTTTTGTCGACATTGCCGGGCGCCAGAACCGGCTTGAGGCGCGCCTTGGCGCCTGGAGTTGTTAGAAAAACGAATCTGGCAGGCGAACCGTTGGCACTGGTAGGCCCAAGACGGGCCAATTCGTAAGCCTTGTGCAGGAGGTCTACTGGCACGGGTTCGGGAAGCCACGCGGAGTGTGTCCTCGCTTCTCGGAATAGCTGATCGAGGGCCTCCTGCGAGATCGGGGCTTTGACGGCAGCAAGACTCGGTGGTGCGGATGGATTGCTCATTTTGGTTCTCCCTTTTTTAATAGGTTCCCTTCTGTAACCGTGAATTCCCCTCACAACTCTCCCGAACGGAGCAAGATCAGGCGCGCTCACCGCGAGCGACGGGCGTCAAGGCTGAACGGTCCTGCGCCGAACTG
The DNA here is from genome assembly GCA_035603095.1 of Candidatus Acidiferrales bacterium. Taxonomy (GTDB): domain Bacteria; phylum Acidobacteriota; class Terriglobia; order Acidiferrales; family UBA7541; genus Acidiferrum. The sequence continues at coordinate 3,440 of DATNLB010000450.1, read as the reverse complement.
AGAAATAAGCAAGGCGCCGCCGAGCATGGCGACATTCTTCATGAACAGAATCATTTGGATCTGCGCCATCATGGGATCCTGCACCAGCCAGAACTTGTGCATCATCAAGGTGACTGGAACCAGGAAGAGCACAATGAGCCAGCCGCCAAGTTTTGCGCGATAGCCCAGCAAAATGCTGAGGCCGCCAGCGATGGACAGCACACCAGAGAGGGGAACCGCGATCGAAGCCAAAGGAACGCCTGCGGAAACCGCATACCCTATCGTCTGCTTGGAGAAATGATTGGCGCCAGCCATCAAGAAAATCAGCGCGAAGAAAAACCGCCCTAAAAGAACCACCACACCCTGAGTAATGCTTCTCGTTTCCGCACCGCTAGAAATTGCCATTGAATTCGTTGCCATGTACTTCCTCCTTATGCGCCTTTGGATGAGCTGAGGCGCGTTACAGTTACTTTAAATAACTACTTGTATTTGTAAAGTAGGAACGCTAAAGTAACTGAGTGAGGAGCTACCATGCGACAGTCCCCGATAGAACCACCCCATTGCCCCTTCGGTGAGTTGCTGGAGGTCCTGGCGCGGCCCTGGACCATGCACGTTCTGTGGGTTCTGAGTACGAACGGGCCCACGCGCTTCGGAGCGCTACGGCGGCAAGTGGAGGGGATTTCTTCGCGGGTGCTGACGGAGCGCCTCCGCGTTCTGGAGCAAAAGGGCTTCGTCTTCCGCGACTATGAACCGACCATCCCCCCTTCAGTAACCTACAGCATCACGAATCGCATGAAAGACATCAGCAAGGTGTTGAGCGGGTTAGACGAACTGGCGCGGAAGTGGCAGCAGGAGGACACCCATCTGCGCACGAAGGCGGAGGGCGGTAAAGTCCGTGCTCGGCATGCGGATGTTCGAGAAGGCGTTCCTGCTTAAGTATTCGTGACGGTGCGGCTTCCGCTTGTGACAACTCTGAGTCGTCTCGGCGCGGTCTCACGGCAGAGTATGCCGGACGCCGTACATGTAGCCGGTGAGAGTGACATCCATACTGTGCTGCCATACGTCAAGACGAACAGTGATGACGTCGGTGTCTCTGCCGATATTTTGCGCCGAGAGATCGGCGGCGACGTTGAACAACCCGTCCAGCTTCCCAAACTCTTTGACGGTGGAGTCGATGAGTTGCGCGAACGAGGCTTCCTGAACGCAGGCAAGGCTAGCGCGACGCGGGGAGGTATTCCGCCGGCAAGGGGTTTTGGGCGCTTTCTTCCTGCCAGAATATCGTGAGGATCCACCAGCGGTTCCCGTCGAAGAAAAGTTGAAAGCTGTTGATGCCACGGGCGAAGGGAAGTGTGTCTTTCGCGTCGTGGCGCGACTCGTAGGTGCTAAAAGCTTGTAAAATGTTTCCCCAACGTTCAGTGTGCCGCGCGATTTCCCGCTCAAAAAAGCTGTTCTTCTCGAAATACAAACTGGCGCGATCGACATAACCCTGTGGAGTAAATGCAGTTGCGCTGAAACCCCCTTCTTTCTTGGGAGCTGTGCGTACTAAACGTGCGTCCGGATAAAAAAGTGAATGGAATCGATCCCAGTCACGCTTTTGCGTGGCCGGGCCGGAGATCACCTCATAAGTTGCTGCCATAATCGCGTCGGGCGAGGCGACGTCAGAAGGCTTCGCGGCAGGCCTTGGGGGCACCGTTGCATCTTGTGGAGAGGATTGGAGCTCGGATTGCTTTTGTGGACAAAGTGACGTTATGCTCGCAGCCGCGGAGAAGAAAAGAACAAAAACGAAGTTGGATCGTGACATTCGTTCCTCCTAGAGTCGCGCCCCCAGTTCAATCAAAGCATGCGCCCCTGCCAGCAAACATCTTAAGTCATCAACGAGAGTAATTACATTCCTCGGAGTTGCCAAAGCAATATCTCGGGGTTCGTCGGTCTTGCATACAGGCTGTTGAGAATTTGATCGTCCGCGTGATCTGCGCTCATCATTCTCGTCGTTGCAGATCACGTCCCCAAGCGACACTCAGCTTGAAAAGGCCGCGTAACTATCAGAAAATGGAAATGATCCCCGGTAGCTCAATGGTAGAGCATTCGGCTGTTAACCGAAGGGTTGCTAGTTCGAATCTAGCCCGGGGAGCCAAATCCCTTGCATTCAAGCATTTATGAAGTTGCATTCTCACCATTTGCTTCCAGAAAATCATAGTGTCATGTAAACGTGTTTTTTCTTGTTCACAGTTGAACTTTAGGCGACCGCATCAGGCCCTGCAAACAATCATTATTCCCTTCCAATCGACGAATGCATGATTCGATTTGTCCCCCGACTTGACCAGGGCAATCCACCATCAACTCAAGTTAAGTTCTGGGTCGCGGAGAACAGAAATGACGGAAGAACCATCGTACGGTTCTGTGCGGGGGGCGATCAGCGATGATCGCGACTACTGATCACCATTTGACTACCAGGCAGCAACAAATCTCCTATAAGTTCTAGCGGGGCCTATAATTGCCAGACCTTGCAGACCGCTCTGATTTTTCGGCACAAAGTGAAGACCAGCCGCCGCCTCGTCTTCGAAAACATAATGGACCTCGACCATGTTTGCACTCTGCACAAGCGATGGTTTCGAAACTTGCGAATCATTGCTCAGAGGCCAGGTTACGTCGAGTACCGCTTGACCAGTCTCTTTTATGGATTGAGACAGGAAATTAAAGCTCGTGGTGCGCCCGTTGATGAAAACCGATATTGGTACGAATTCCTCGCCCCGTTAGCAAAGATGCGCGTCGACGGCCTCATGGAAGGTCCAGATGGAAACCTGACGCAAATTGAGACCATTACCTTCAGTTTCCACTGGTTTCTTGCACCTTTGTTTTGGCTGCTGCGCCCGCTTTTCAATAAACAGAAAGAAGACATCTTGCGCGATGACTCCGCTCTGCTCGAACGTGTGTACGAGCTCGACAAAACTGGCTTCAAACGACTAGAGCCTAGCCTGCCGAGAGTGGTGGTCTATGGCGGTAACGGTTTCTTTGGTCATCTTGTGGTCGAGGACCTTCTGAAATACTCGTCGGCAGAAATCATCGTCGCCTCACGGCATCCGAAATCCAAAGCTTTCCACTCTTCCAAGACACGGGTACGAATGGTCGAATCAGATGTAAACGATTATGCTTCGGTGCTCTCAACCATTGAAGATACCAAAGTTGTCGTCTCGTGCATTGGTCCCTACCAGGGGCAATCCTTGAACGTTCTTCGCGCTTGCATTGAAAAACATGTCGCCTACGTCGACGTCGCCGATGATAGGGACTTCGTTCTGCGTTGCCATCAGATAGGGTCCGCAGTCAAAGAGGCTGGCGTTCCAGCATTCGTTGGGTGTTCAGTTGTGCCTGGCATGTCCTCTTTGCTGACCAAGTATTGCCAGCAACAAATTCCTTCGATTGAACGGACAAGGATTTTCATTAGTCCAGGCACTCAGCATCCA
>DATNLB010000639.1:0-5699 GCA_035603095.1 Candidatus Acidiferrales bacterium | reverse complement strand
CACGTGAAGAAGCAAAGCTCCTTCTGCCTGAAGCTTAAGGAGCGGCGGGAAATTCACAAAGATCTGCGACAAACAAAAAGCCCGTTCCGGTTTGCTGGAACGGGCTGCTGAATGTTCAGTGGAGAACGGACGCTTAACTGTTTACTTCAGCGGCTTCTTCCTTCTTCGGCTTTTCTTTCTTTTCCTTGAGCTTGAATTCATAGCCGATGAGCTCGAGGATGGCTACCTTGGCGTTGTCGCCGACGCGGTTGCCGGCATGGATGATGCGGGTGTAGCCGCCGGCGCGGTCTGAGAATTTCGGCGCGATCTCGCTGAACAGCTTCTGGGTGACCGCAGGCAGCATGATGTAAGAGGCTGCCTGGCGGCGCGATTGCAGCGTGTCGCGTTTGCCGAGGGTGATCATTTTCTCCGCCACCGGGCGCGCCGCTTTGGCCCGCGTCAGCGTCGTAGTGATTCGCCCGTGTTCGAATAGATTGGTGACCAGGCTGCGCAGCACGGCACGGCGATGGGCCGGCTGCTTTCCGAGTTTGGAACCTGAGTTGAGATGTCGCATCGCTTATGTTGTCCCTTACAGTCCAATATTCTCTTCTGGAGCGGGTGCGGCAGTTTGGCTTGGGAGCGGCGGCCAGATGATGCGGCCGTGCTCGTCGAACTTCATGCCCAGCGCGAGGCCCATCTTCACCAGTATATCTTTGATCTCGTTGAGCGATTTGCGGCCGAAGTTCTTGGTCTTCAGCATTTCATTTTCGCTCTTCTGGACGAGCTCGCGGATGGTCTGTATGTTGGCGTTCTTCAGGCAGTTGTAGGAACGCACGGAAAGCTCGAGTTCTTCAACGGAGCGGTCCAGGTGCTCGAGGCGCGGATCGTGCGCGGTGTCCTGCGGAGTTTCGACGGTCTCCACAGGCTCTTCAAAGTTGATGAAGATGCTCATGTGGTCCTTGACCAGCTTGGCGGCGAGGCCAATGGAATCCTGCGGCGTGATCGCGCCGTTGGTCCACACTTCGATCATCAGCTTTTCGTAGTCGGTCATCTGGCCGAGGCGGGCGGCTTCGACGGAGTAGTTGACCTTGCGCACGGGCGAGTGAACGCTGTCGACCGGGATGTATCCGATAGGCAGGTCTTCGTCGTAGTTGCGGTCGGCAGCCACATAACCGCGGCCGTTCTTGGCGCGCATCTCGATCTGGAGTTTGCCGCCTTCACTGACCGTCGCGATGTACACACTCTTATCGAGGACGGCGAAGTCCGCGTCTTCCTCGATTTGCGCCGAGGTGACCGGACCGGCCTGCTCGACGTTGACGTAAATCGTCTTCGGCAGGTCGGTGTTGAGCTTGATGGGCACCTGCTTCAGGTTGAGGATGATGTCCGTGGCATCCTCGACCACACCCGGGATCGAAGAAAATTCGTGCAGCACGCCTTCGATCTTCACGGCGGTGATGGCCGCGCCCTCGATCGAGCTGAGCAGCGCGCGACGCAACGCGTTTCCTACGGTCGTACCCCAGCCGCGCTCAAAAGGCTGCGCGGAAAACCGTCCGTACTTCTCGGTCAGCGATTCCAGCTCGGACGCAAGACGCTTTGGCTTCTGAAAACCCTTCCACATCGTGTTCCTTCCTTCTGTCCGACCGGGTCGGACTAAAACCAAATACCATGCCCGGTCCGCCGGGCGCGCTGGCGCTGGCCGCGCCTTTCTAGAATCTTACTTCGAGTACAACTCGACGATGAGCTGCTCGTTGATCGGCGGCGTCTGCACATCATCGCGCTTCGGCATAGCCACGACCTTGGCTTTGAACTGTTCGCGCTCCTGTTCGAGCCAGGGCACAGCGTTCTGGCTCTGCGCCACGTTGCGAGCTTCCAGCACCATGGCATTCTGATGCATTTTTTCCTTGATGGCCACTTCCTCGCCGACGTTGACGAGATAGGAGGGGATGTTGACCTTCTTCCCGTTTATGCGCACGTGGCCGTGCAGCACGAGCTGCCGCGCCTGCGAACGCGAGGACGCCAGACCCGCGCGCCACACCACGTTATCCAAACGGCGCTCGAGCATGATGATGAGGTTCTCGCCGGTCGGGCCCTTGGCGCGCGCGGCCTTCTCAAAGTAATTGCGGAACTGCCGCTCCAGCAGCCCGTAAGTGCGCTTGACCTTCTGTTTCTCGCGCAATTGCAGGCCGTATCCGGCGACTTTCGGGCGCCGTGACTGCCCGTGCTGCCCCGGCACGAAGTTGCGCTTCTCAATCGCGCACTTCTCCGTAAAGCAACGCAGGCCTTTCAAAAATAGTTTCTGCCCTTCCCGGCGGCACAGGCGGCAGACTGCTTCTCGGTGTCTTGCCAACTTCTATTCTCCCTTCCCAAAACTCTCTGAATCTTTTCTGTCCGGCATAAACATCAAACGCGGCGGCGCTTGGGCGGACGGCAGCCGTTGTGCGGAATCGGCGTGACGTCGCGGAGCAAAACGATGTGGAGCCCGGCGGCGGCCAGCGCGCGCACGGCGGACTCGCGTCCGGAGCCGGGCCCCTTCACGCGAACTTCCACGCTCTTCATCCCGTACTGGTCACGCGCCACGCCTGCGGCAGCCAAGGAAGCCTGCTGCGCAGCGTACGGCGTGCCCTTGCGCGATCCTTTGAAGCCGATCGCGCCCGCAGAGGACCAGCACACGACACGGCCATCCGTGTCTGTGATGGAGATCTGCGTGTTGTTGAACGACGCGGCAACGTACACCACACCGTGCGGAATGATGCGGCGCTCGCGCTTCTTCTTGAATTCTTTCTTGCGCTTTGCTGCCGCTGCCGGTTTTCCCGGAGTTACTGCCGCGTCCGGTGCTGCATTTTTTTGCTGCTCTTTTGCCACGATTTACTCCATTCCTCTGGTTGCTTAACCTTTTAGTTTCGGAAAAGCGGGAGCAAGCTCCCGCACTCCAAAAAACTGTTAGCCCTTCTTGCCGAGAACCTTCTTCTTGGCCGCCACCGCGCCGCGCCGCGGGCCCTTGCGGGTGCGCGCGTTGGTGTGCGTTCGCTGGCCCCGCACCGGCAGGTTCCGGCGGTGCCGGATCCCGCGGTAGGCCTGAATTTCGATCAGCCGGCGGATGTTCATCTGAATCTCCTTGCGGAGATCGCCTTCCACGCGGCCTTCTTTTTCGATTTCCTGGCGAAGATGGTTTATTTCATCTTCGGTCAGGTCGCGAATCTTCTTCGTGTGATCGACGCCCGCTTTTTCCGCGAGCTTCTTCGCGCGCTCCTGCCCGATGCCGTAGATCGAGGTCAGCCCGACCCAAAGGCGCTTCTGCGGCGGAAGATCTACACCTGCGATACGTGCCATGCCGTTCTCCTAACGAGGGGCTTTACCCCTGGCGCTGTTTGTGTTTTGGGTTTACGCAAATCACCCGCACCACGCCGCGCCGGTGAATCACCTTGCACTTGTCACAAATTTTTTTAACCGATGCCCGTACTTTCATGCTGCTCCTCATGCGGCCCGCCTCGGAAGGCGGGCCCTAGAAAACCTGTCGCGCTACTTGTAGCGGTACACAATCCGCCCGCGCGTCAAATCGTAAGGCGAAAGCTCCACGGCAACTTTGTCTCCCGCCAAAATCCGGATGAAATTCTTGCGCATCTTGCCGGAAACGTGCGCCAGAACCTGGTGCTTGTTTTCCAGTTCAACGCGGAACATCGCGTTGGGCAGCGGCTCGATCACCGTTGCCATGACCTCAATGGCGTCCTCCTTGGAATTTCCGGAGTCGCCTTTCTTCTTTTCCTCGCGAATCGGTCTTGCCATAGTCTCCCAGGTTCCAATTGACCGGTCTAAAGACCGGCCACTACAAGTTCTACCACGACGGCCCGGTCATCTCTTTCGGCCGCGTCAGAATCCACGGCCCATTGGCGGTAACCGCCACGGTGTGCTCGAAGTGCGCCGAGGGGCTGCCATCCGCTGTTTCCGCCACCCACTCATCCCTCATGCGAACGTCCGGACTGCCCGCGTTCACCATCGGCTCGACGGCGATGACCATGCCCTCTTGCAGCCGCGCGCCGCGTCCCTCGTCACCGTAGTTCGGCAGGTTGGGTTCGTCGTGCATCTTCGTTCCGATCCCGTGCCCCACGAACTCACGCACCACCGAGAAACCGTTCTGCTCGACCCAGCTCTGCACCGCATGGCCGACATCGCCGAGCCGGTTGCCCGCGCGCATCTTGTCGATCGCGCGATCTAGCGATTCCCGGGTCACATTCAGCAGCTTCCGCACTTCCGGCTGAATCTGCCCCACCGGGACAGTGACCGCCGAATCCGCGTAGTAGCCGTCCACTTCCATCCCGAAATCGATCGACACGATGTCGCCTTCGCGCAGCTTCCGCTTCGGCGACGGAATCCCGTGAACGATCTCGCTGTTCACCGACGTGCACAGCACGCAGGGATAACCGCGATATCCCTTGAACGCCGCCTTGCCCGGGCTTCCGGCGATTTTTTCCTCGGCCAGCTTCTCGAGGTCCATCGTCGATATTCCCGGCTTTACCGCACTTCGCAGCGCCGTCAAAATCTCGTGCACGAAAAGGCCCGCGCGGTGCATCTTTTCCAGCTCTTCCGCGCTTCGCAGATGAATGGCCATCAATCTTTTTCCGGGGCCCTATCCGAGCCCGCTTCCGCGGAATCTATCGCGCCCCGCGCACGCTCTGCACGCTTTGCAGCACCTGGCGGCCGACTTCTTCCACGCTCTTCGCCGCGTCGATGACGTGCAGCAAACCCAGGCGCCCGTAATAAGCCACTAGCGGCGCCGTCAGCTTCTCATACGCCTGCAAGCGAGGGCCGATCACATCTTCGCGATCGTCCGGCCGCTGCACCAGCTCGCCGCCGTCGGCGTCGCAAATTCCTTCGGCCTTGGGCGGGCGCTCGTAAATATTATAAATCTCGCCCCCCACTTTGCAGGTCCTTCGCCCGGTCAACCTTCGCATCAGAACCGAAGGATCGATGGCCAAGTGAATCACGAACGGCCGCTTGTAACCGTGATGTTTCAACAACTCGCCCAGGTACTTCGCCTGGGCCACCGTTCGCGGAAACCCGTCAAACACAAAACCATGCGAACAATCCGGCCGCTCGATGCGCTCCCTGATCATCTGCAGCACCAGGGAATCAGGAACCAGGTCGCCGCGGTCCATGATGGGCTTGGCAGCCTTCCCGAGCGGTGTGCCTTTGCCGACATGCTCACGAAGCATGTCACCCGTCGAAAGATGCGGCACACCATACTTCTTTGCCAGTTCCTTTGCTTGCGTGCCTTTCCCGGCGCCCGGAGGCCCGAGAAAAATCACTGCGCGGTCCAGCTTGTCCGGGTGCCGTGTATCCGGAGCCACCCTGCTTTTCTCCATCACCGCCGGCCGCGCAACCGGCCCTTCCGCGCAAACCCTTCGTAGTTGCGCATGACCAGTTGTGCTTCCAATTGCTGCACCGTATCCATGGCCACGCCCACCACGATCAAGAGCGACGTTCCACCGAAATAAAACTGCACGCCCAAACCCTTCAGAAACCATACTGGAAAGTGGCGGTCAAACCACGACCCGATTCCCCAACCCAGATGATCGAGGTGAATGCCGGCGATCATCCACTCCGGAAGCAGGCAGACGAGCGCCAGATAAACTGCACCAATAAACGTCAACCTCTTCAGAATCTTGCTGACATGCTCGGAAGTGGTGCGCCCGGGCCGGATGCCCGGAATGAACCCGCCGTTT
>DATNLB010000636.1:0-9644 GCA_035603095.1 Candidatus Acidiferrales bacterium | reverse complement strand
GGAGTTTTGTGCGTGCGCCGGAGGGGATGAGGGAGAGTTTTTCTAGCGCGGCGAAGCGAACGATTTCGGCGACTTCTTCGGCGGAGGCGGGTATCGCAACGACGGAGGGAATGATTTCGTCGACTGCATAGCTAGCAAGGGAGGCGGGATCGGAGAGAACGCGCGAACCGCCGAGGGTGGCTTCCAGCGCGGGGGCGAGATTAGCGCGAGGACTATTCATGGAAATAGGGAAGGATGGGAAGTCGAGAGTTGAAAGGGAGTTGAATGGCAAAAAGAATTAACACAGAGGACGCAGAGAACGCTGAGGCCACAGAGAAGAGAAGGGAGGAGAATGATCATGCCGCGCTCGGACGGGAGGAGGATGGAGGGCGGACGCGGATTTCGCCGCAGCCTTTACTCAAGGGGAAGATTTTTCCGGGATTGAGGGAGGCGTCGGGATTGCAGGCGTCGTGGACGCGGCGCATGAGATCGAAGTCGGCGTCGGAGAAGAGGAGCGGCATAAGTTCGGATTTTTCCATGCCGACGCCGTGCTCGCCGGTAAGCGCGCCGCCAACTTCGACGCAATAACGGATGATTTCGGCGGAGGCCACGAGGGCCCGTTCGAATTGAGTTTTGTCACGCGGATTGAAGAGAACGATGGGGTGCAGGTTGCCGTCGCCGGCGTGAAAGATGTTGCCGATTTGAAAGCCGTATTGATCGCCGATTTGCCGGATGCGGCGCAAAGCTTGCGGAAGTTTCGAACGCGGAATGACGCCGTCGAGGACGTAATTGCTAGGGGCCAGGCGGCCGAGCGCGCCGAAAGCGTTCTTGCGGCCTTTCCAGAGGAGGTCGCGTTCGGCGTTGTCGCGGGCGACGCGGACCTCGCGGGCATGATGCGCGTTGCAGACTTCGGTGATCACGGTGGCCTGAGCGGCGACGGTTTCGGTGAGGCCTTCGACTTCAATGAGGAGAACCGCGGCGCTGTCCCTGGGGAAGCCCGCGTGGATATAGTCTTCGACGGCGCAGAGCGTCCAGCCGTCGAGCATTTCACACGCGGCAGGTGTGATGGCGCGAGCGGTGATGTCGACGACGGTGTCGGCGGCATCGTCGACGGAATCGAAGATGGCGAGAAGCGTTTTCACCGCTTCGGGCTTGCGCGAAAGCTTTAGAGTGATTTCGGTGACCAGGGCGAGGGTGCCTTCCGAGCCGACGAAAAGGCCGGTGAGATCATAGCCGTTCGCGTCGCCGTGTTTGCTGCCGACGCGAACGATTTCGCCATCGGGAAGGACGAGTTCGAGAGCGGTGACGTGATTGGTGGTGACGCCGTAGGCGAGGGTGTGCGGGCCGCCGGCGTTTTCGGCGACGTTTCCGCCGATGGTGCAGGATTTCCAACTGGAAGGATCGGGGGCGAAATAAAGACCGTGAGGCTCGGCGGCGCGGGTGAGTTCGTAATTGACGACGCCGGGTTGGACGATGGCGCGCTGATTTTCGATGTCGAGCTCGAGAATGCGATTCATGCGCGCGAATACCAGCATCACGCCACCGGTGCGGGCGAGCGCGCCGCCGGAAAGCCCCGTGCCGGCGCCGCGACCGACGATGGGGACGTTATACTTTGTGGCGAGCTTTGCGATGCGCGAAACATCTTCGGTGGAATCGGGAAAAAGGACAAGGTCAGGACGGCCCTTTTCGACGGAGCCGTCGTACTCATAAAGAAGAAGATCCTCGGACCGGTAAAGAACCGAAGAGGGGCCGAGGAATTTTTCGAATTCGCGAACGAGGCCAGAGTTCATAGGGCGCAGGCTTAGGCGCACCTGGAACTATAGTGAGAATTCCGGGACGCGCGCAACGCCAAGTTATGGCGGGAGCGCGGGGGTGTGTTAGTGTAATTTCCCCAAACTTGCGAAGAGGATACTATGCCGAAACCGAAAGTGTTTGCGACCCACGGCTTGTTCGAAGCAGCCAGGCAAATCCTTCAAGAAACCTGCGAGGTGGAATACTGGGCGAAGCCGGAACGTCCTCCGCGGGAAGAAGTTTTGCGGCGCGTGAAGGACAAAGAGGGGATGATTTGCCTGCTGACGGAGAAAATCAACGAGGAGCTGCTGAGCGTGGCGCCGAAACTGCGCATTGCGGCGAACGTGGCAGTGGGATTTGACAATATCGACGTGGCGGCGTGCACGAAGCGAGGGGTGGTGGCGACAAACACGCCGGGCGTGCTGGATGAAACGACGGCGGATTTTGCGTGGACGCTGCTGATGGCGGTGGCGCGACGGCTGAGCGAGGGCGAAGAGCTGGCGCGTTCGGGGAAATGGAAAAACTGGGACCTGGATCAGCTCGTAGGGACAGACGTGTGGGGGAAGACGCTGGGCATTGTCGGGTTCGGGCGGATTGGGCGCGCGGTAGCGCGGCGCGCGAGCGGTTTCCAGATGAAGGTGATTTACACGGATGCGCAACGCGCGCCCGCCGAAGTGGAGAGAGCGTTGAAGGCGGAGTTTTGGGAAATGAATGCATTGCTGGCGGAGTCTGACTATATCAGCTTGCACGTTCCGCTGCTGCCGGAGACGCGGCGATTGTTCGACGCGCCGAAATTCAAACGGATGAAGCCGACGGCGTTCTTAATCAATACATCGCGGGGGCCGGTGGTGGATGAAGTGGCGCTGGTGGCGGCGCTGGAGGGCGGGCAGATTGCCGGCGCGGGACTCGATGTTTACGAGAACGAACCTTTCATTCATCCTGGGCTGAAACGCGCGAATGTGGTGCTTGCGCCGCACATTGCGTCGGCATCGTTGGAGACGCGGACGAAAATGGCGTGCATAGCGGCGAACAACGTCGTCGCGCTTTTCGCGGGACAGAAGCCGACTAACATTTTGAATCCAGAAGTCCTTAAAGCATCTTAGCGAATTTCCAAGCAGACCTCTCATGCCGCAACTGAAGCAGCTCGCCCGGCAGATTTTCCACGAAACACTGGCGGCGATCGACATTCCCGCGACCATGCAGCGGAAGCTGAGACGCAAAGGAACGACGCTGGTGTGCGGTGAAAAGAGAATCGACCTGCGGGATTTCGAAAAACTGCGCGTGGTGGCGATCGGGAAGGCGGCACATGCGATGGTGGAAGGGCTGGCGCTGGTGCTGGCGCCGTTTGTGCGAGTCGGAGGAGTGGTATCCGCGCCCACGGCGGCGCGAAAACCGTTGGTGGGAATGAAGTACTTCGTGGCAGGGCATCCAGTGCCGAACGCCGAGAGCTGGAAGGCGGCCGAGGCGATTCTAGCGCTACTGAAGAAGTGCGATGAGAAGACGCTGGTTTTCTTTCTACTTTCGGGAGGCGGATCGGCGCTCGTGGAGTTGCCGCTGGACCCGGCGCAGACGCTCGAGGACGTACAAAATGTACACAGAGCGCTGGTGACCTGCGGCGCGCCGATCGAGGAAATCAATACGATCCGGAAACATATCTCCGCCGTGAAAGGCGGCCGACTCGCGGCGGCGGCGAATAGCGCAACGAAAATCACGCTGGCGGTCAGCGATGTCCCGGTAGGAAAGGAGTCAGCACTGGCGTCAGGTCCGACTCTGCCTGATCCGACTACGGTTGCGGACGCAAAGCGCATCACCGCTGAGCATCGCCTGCACGACAGGTTTCCCCTCGCGTTGCGACGCTGGCTGGCGGAAGGAAAAATGCCTGAGACCCCGAAAGCTTCTGCCCCCGCATTTCGAAACTCACATTTTTCGCTGCTGCTGGGGTTGGATGACCTGTTTCATCCGGCGCATCACGCGGCGGAGGCGAAAGGATTTATCGCTTGCTGCGACAACACGACCGATGACTGGCCGGTGAAGAAAGCGGCGGAGTACTTGATAGAGCAACTTGAGGAGCTGAGAAAGACGCACGCGGGGCAACGGGTAGCGCTCATTGCGGATGGGGAGGTGAGTTCACCCGTGACCGGAACTGGAACCGGAGGGAGAAATTCCGCGTTTGTGCTGGCGTGCGTGGAGAAGATCGCGGGGAAAAAGATTGCAGTGCTGAGTGCCGGCACCGACGGAATCGACGGGAATAGTCCGGCGGCGGGCGCGGTGGCGGACGGGGAAACGCTCGAACTTGCACGCGCAATTGGTCTCGACCCGGCTGACGCCTTTCGTCGAAGCGATGCCTTCGCATTTTTTTCACGATTCGAGGACGTAATCGTTACCGGGCCGACGGGGAACAACCTGCGCGATCTGCGGATTTTGATTGCAGAACCTTAAGAAGAAGATGAATTCGAGAAGAAAGACTTAACACAGAGACCGCAGAGAACACAGAGTCCACAGAGAAGAGAGGGGCGGAAGAGAAGTCTGCCCCTACACGGAAACATCAGCCGATCACTGCTTGGGGGGCGGGAGGCGCTTCTCCATGGATTTGAGACGCTCGCTCATTTCTTGAAGCAGGTGTTCGAGTTTTTCGAGCCGTTGTTCGGTGGTGAGCTTTTCATCGCTGCCTTCGGAGGATTCTTCGCCGGAATCTCCGGCACCATGATTCGCGTCTGGCTTTCCATTCGCGGGTTTCTTCAGGCGCGCGATCTGCGCTTTGATCATCGGCGCCATCTCGATGCTGAGGTCGTCGCTTTTCAGCAGAGCTTCCAGCGCAGGAACCGCAGTGGCATCGCCGCGCCCACCCAGGGCATAGATCGAGGCCATGCGAACGGGAAAGTGCGGTTCGGTGAGATAAGCCGCAATTTGTTTGGTGATGTCCTTGTTGTCTTTCTGCAGACGCCCGAGGCTGTTGATAGCCGCTGTTCGCGAGTCGAGGGGCTTGCCGGCGGCAGACCACTGCAAGAGAAGCGGCACGGCCTTATCGTCTCCTAACGAACCGAGAGAGCGAAGAGCGGCTTTGCGGAGGAAGTCGTCCGGTGAATCGGCAGCCACGGTGGCCTCGAGCGTCGCGAAAGCGTTGGGCCCCTTAAGGCGGCCGAGTGCCTGCAAGGCGGCGGCGCGGGCGCGATAGGAATCGTCCTGCTTTGCGATGGAATTGAGCTTCGCCGCAACGGCTGCGTCGTCCTTGAAATTGCCCAGTGCGCTAACGACGCGATTGCGGACCCAGGGCTTATCATTCGAATCCAGCGCAGCTAGGAGCAGCTTGGATGCGGAAGCGCCGCCTATTTGGCCGAGGGTGTCGGCGGCGGTGGCGCGAACTCCCCAGGCTTTGTCGTTACGCAGCGTTTCTCCGAGAGCGCCGATGACTTCTTCGTCGTTCTTCATCTTGCCAAGCGCGACAACGGCGTCGGCGCGATCGGCTAGATCCACGGCGTTCTTCGATTGGTACAGCCATTCTTTCTTTTCTTTATGGAACTCAGCGGACTTGAGGACGTGGCCGCCTTTGTCGAAGAGAACCATCAGCGGAGCAGACTCTGCAGGCAGAGGGAAAGTCTGATGGTCTTTCGAAACGGTGATGTCATAGAGCTTGGGCCCCGACGCCGTGGTGATTTCGACTTCGGCGGGAACGCGGAAGAGGCCCACGCGGCCTTCGACTTTTTGAGTCTGTTTGACGGCAAGCATCACTTGGTGTTTTTCGCTGTCGTAGCTGTAGCCCAATTCGAATTTCGGCCCGCCGGCACCGTACAGCCATTGGCTGAAGAATTGGTCGACATTGGTGTGCGTAGCCTCTTCAATGGCCCTGGAGAGATCGGACGTGACAACATTCTTGCCGCGATTCACTTCAAGATAGTGCTTGAGGCCGCGGTAAAAAGCGTCTTCGCCAATCTGGTGGCGAAGCATGTAGAGGACCCAGCCTGCTTTATTGTAGGCGTTGCCGTCGAATTCGCTGGAGTCATCGAAGTCGTGGCGCACGATCGGTTTTTTCCAGAGATTGCCGCTTTCGAACCACTCGCGCGCATTATTCCAGCGCTCGTAATCCGCTTGATCCTTGCCGAAGTGCACTTCGGTCCATACCTCTTCCAGGAACGTGGCGAAGCCCTCGTTGAGCCAGATGTCGCCCCAATCCTTGCAGGTGACGAGATCGCCGAACCACTGGTGACCGAGCTCGTGAGAGATTAAGTCGTCTTGGCCGGTGAAATATTCGGGTGCGAGCTTGGGATGAACGAGGGAGTTGCTGCTGTTGGTGGTGGCGCTGGAATTCTCCATGCCGCCAGCGACGAATTCATCGACCATGACCTGCGCGTATTTTTCCCAGGCGTAGTCGACGCCAAATTTCTTGCTGAACAGCTCCATCATGGCCGGCGTGCGGCCATAGTTTATAGGGAGGCGGTCGCCGCGTCCCTTGGGCGCGTAATAGGTGACGGGGATGCCGCGCCAGGTGTCTTTCACCTCGTCGAATTCACCGGCCACAACAGTGATCAGATAGGTGGAGCTGGGGACGGACTCTTTCCAATACCAGGTTTTCAATCCTTTTCCGGCGTCGCTAACGCTGATGAGCTTGCCGTTCGAAACGGTGATCCAGGAAGCGGGAACCGTAAGGATTGTTTCGGTCGTGAGGCGATTGTTAGGGTAGTCGTAGGTCGGAAGGTAGTAACGCGTGTCTTCGGATTCGCCTTGGGTCCAAATTTGCTTTGGGCGGTCCGGGTAATCTTTGTCCGGAAGAATGAAGTAGATGCCTTTGGCGGGTTTGCCTTCGTAACGGATGGCGACGTCGAATTTCTCTCCCGTCTTGGCGGCAGCCGGAAGAGGAATAATCAGTTTGTCGGCGGAAGTTTCGAATTTCGCGGAGGCTTTGTTGAGGGTCACGCTCTGGATGTTAAGGCCGACGGAGTCGAAAGCGATTTTCGTGGAGCCGTCGCGCAAAATCGAGAGCGAGTGCGTGACTTCGCCGAGAACTTTTTTCTGGTCGAGGTCGAAGCGCAAGGCAATCTTTGAATGCTGCAAGTCATAGTCTCGGCTGCGCGCGTACGGCTCATCACCGCGGAGTCGGGGAGCGGCGATAAAAATCGCCAGCAGCGCCGCGAGGGCAGGAAACCCCGTGCGACTGCGATGGTGGTTGGCGTTGCGATAGGATTCCCTGATCATCCGGCATTGCTCCTGTAAACGATATGTCCTGCGCGCTCCAGCGCGGCGATGGCGGCCGGCAAAGTTTCGGATGCGAGAAGCAGGTAATCGGTATCAAAAGTCGAAACGGCAAACAAACTTATTTTTGCTTCGGCGAGCGGCGTGGCCAGTGCAGCCAGGACGCCGATTTCCGACAAGACCAAGGGCCCATGAACTTTCAGGACGTGCCAGCCGCGCTGGGACTGCACTCCCACGGGAACACGAGAAAGTTCCGTGACAATCGAAAGCTCATCGCCGGTGCGTGTGACGGAAAAGAAGGGACCTTGCGTCGCCCATACAGGAATGGGCGAATCGGCGGCGAGCCGGACAATGGCGAAGCGCTCGGGCAGCAAACTGAGTTCAAGATGACGGATTGCGGCGGCCATTGAGGGCTAGAGCAGGCTCCTCACAAGACCACCGTCGACGGCGATGGAGACGCCGTTCACGTAGCTGGCGCGTTCCGAAGCGAGGAAAGCGACGACTGCGGCAAATTCCTGCGGAGTGCCGACGCGGCCGGCGGGGATTTCGCGTTCCCATTGGGCAAAGACTTCTTCGAGCTTCGAGCCGCTGCGCGCAGAGATCGTGGAGGCAAGGTCATCCAGGCGAGCAGTGCGCGTGTAGCCGGGGCAAACATTGTTCACCGTGATGCCATCAGCGGCGTATTCATTGGCCAGCGTGCGCGCCAGACCGGTGACGGCAGCGCGGATCGAATTTGAAAGAAGCAGGCCATGCACGGGTTGCTTGACCGCGGACGAGGTTATGGTAATCAGACGTCCCCACTTGTTCTTCTGCATGCGCGGCAGAGTTTCCTTGGCGAAAAAGACAGTGCTCATCAGGAGCTGGTCGACGGCGAAGCGCCAGTCTTCCGGCTTTGTGCTCTTAAATAAATTAGACGGAGGGCCGCCGGAATTGGTAACGCAGATATCGATGCGGCCGAAGCGGGCTTCGGCCGCGGCGACGAACGCAGCAACTGCTGTGAAATCAGTCACATCCAGCGCCTGGTGCAGGACTTCGCGGCCCGTTGTTTTCTGAATGTGCGCGGCAGTTTCCGCGAGGGTGGCCGCCGTGCGGGCGCAGATGGCCACGTGAGCGCCTTCGCGCGCTAGTTCTTCTGCAACCGCGCGGCCAAGCCCTTTGCTGGCGGCCGCGACGATGGCTACGCGGCCAGTGAGCCCTAGTTCCATTCCAGCACCCCATTCAAAACTTGAATCGTCTCGCGAAATGGGAAGCGCGTCAATTGTTGGGTATATTCCCGGCATGGACCTGCTTGAAGCGCGCAGCGGGGAGCAATTTCCCAGATCCCCGTTTGAACAGAGCCGCCGGTGGCGGACGCCGCGCGTGAGCCTAAAGATTGGGAGCCTGAAACAAAGCTCGTTGGCCGGGCAAGCTTCCGGTGCCACTCTTGGAACGTAGACTTCCGTCTCGCCGAAAGAAGTGTGAAAAAGGCAGCTCGGCCCGGTTGAATGGACCGGCTTGCGTTTGACCTATTGGTTGGAGATGGTGGCGGTAGTCCCGTCGAGCTTCGTAAAGTGGACGGTAAACTTCTCGTTAAATGTCTGCGCCTGGTCCTGAAGGAAGCTGATCGCGGTGGCCTCCCCTAGTACCATCGATACGTCGGTGTCGCTGCGCCAGTGGATCCCGGCGTGGATCCCATGCCCAAAGCTGACGTTGTGTGCAAGCTTGTTGAGCTCGCCATTTACTGTAATTTGATTCCTATCCGAGCCAGTGTAAGGCGCCACCGAGAGCCCATCCTCTGTCGGCACCAGAGGATTCGGGATCACGAAATTTCCGTCGAAGAAGAACTTCAGAATGGTAATGCAAGCGCCCGCGACAACACCGTGGCCCGTGGGGTAAGACGGGTGTGTCGGCGAGCCCTCGGGAAACGCTTGCGAAAGCAGGTAGGTCCCATATTTGTTGAAGCTGCTCTCCACGGCCTCAGAGTTCAGAATATTCTTGTTCAGACTGCCATCGATGCTGCTTCCCTGGCCGGTTTTGATCAACTGTACGATTCCGCCTCCCGACTCCGGGCGATGACGGCGGTGCACAAACCACTTCTGGTACCAACTTCGTTCCAAAGCTCGGTAAGCCACTTCACCGAGCATCCCCGCACAGTGCGGCCCGCCGAAAGTGGCGAAGCCTACCTGGGTTTTCGAGTTGGTATAAATGCTGCCCGGGTTGGCCGGCACGCCGATGGTGTTAAGTACAAGGAACGCCACGAAATACCCCTGGTAGAGCACGTCCGTGTGGGTCCAGGCGGAAAGGTCTCGCCCATTGCGCACGTAGCTCAATTGCGAAGCATTCTGGTTTTGTAGACCGGTGCTGCCGCCATTCTGGATGAGGGCCCAAGAGGAGGGGTCGGTCAAATAGTCCACGTTCGGCTGGTAGGTCACCTGCTGCTGGCTGATGGGCTGCTGGCCGAAGAACGTCGGCGTAATGAAGAACTGGGAGATGTATGGTCCTACCGTTTCACCTGGGAAGGCGCCACGGAACAGCGAGTCCGGAGTGACTCGGCCACTATTCCTGGGGCCAGCGTAGTCCGGCTGCCCCGTAAGTTCCCTAGCCGCTTGAGCGGCCACTGGATTCGAGTGGTACTGGGTAAACGGGACGTCACGCAGCAGGGAACCCCAATACATTTCGATCAGTTCCGTTCCGTATGCAGCGCTGGC
>DATNLB010000152.1:0-7410 GCA_035603095.1 Candidatus Acidiferrales bacterium | reverse complement strand
CCGTGCGCAGAGCTTCCACCTGCTCGTCACTCAAAATGCGAACGCCCTTCAGGTAGCCATTTTCTTGGAAAAATTGGAGCTGTTCCTCGCTCAGGCGGTACCGGTCCCAGTCGACGGAGTTGCGTGAGCGGGCAAACAGCGCACTGACCGGGTGATGGTAACGGGATAGGTCTTCGATCATGTTAGAACTCAGGGCGACGAAAAATTTCTGCGTCGAGCGCCGGCTCTGAACGAAGTAAACAGCAGCCGCGGACTTGAATCCTAAATGAGTCGCGCGGGAAAAACAAAGTTCTGTCCTCATTCAAGAGCCGCGTGACACTCCAATTCAGTTTCCAGGATTTGCCCCTCGGCACTCCCTGCGTTGGGAATCCTCAGAGTCATTTCTGGCCGGCGATTTCATTCCACTCGCGCTCTCCGCGCTCGAGCACTGCCGCCAAGTCTTCCCGCAACAGAAAACGATCCTTGATCAAGTTCATGGCCGCCCCGGCAAACTTGCCCATATATTCTTCACGCGAAACGTAGCGTTCGGCGACGGACGGCCGCGGATCGCCGGATTTTTCGCGCTCTGATGCGTTGCGAGCAAAAGGGAGAAAGGAGCCGAGGAAACTGAGACGCAGATCGGGAGCGCCGATGCTGGGATCCCGCAAATTCCAGCCGGTGTATGTAGCGAGTGGAACTTGCAATTCCGGCAAGCGCACGCCTCCCGAGTCGTTACCATCGGCATCCGATTGCGGAACTAAAACCGGAAATGGTTTTCCAACTCTGGGCGGCTCGTTGGAAACGATTCCTGATTTCCACTGCGAACCGAAGTCGAGATGGTATGCCAAATTCACTTCATGAGGTGCATTCACGCCAGGAATTTTCGGGAATGTCCATTTGCTCAGTGGAACCAGCGAGCCGTCTACAATTTTAGGATAGGTGTTCGGAGGTGGTGGCGTTCCGTTTTTCACCCACTGGTCCATGTCGGTGATCAGCGCGCGCCAGAACCATTGGACGGGATTCGGATTGTGTCTTTGTTGCGCGGTCAACTCCGGCGAGCCAGTCGTGGCCTTCTGCGGCGGAAAGGCGGCGGAAAAATGCTGCAGCCCGGCGAGAAAATAGATGCGGGCAGTTTCACCCGGCGCCGCGTCTTTCAAGCCGTCGGCTGAAGTGTGAATCAGGGAAGCGGAACGGCCCCAGTATTCGTAGGAAGTATTGGTGAAGAAAATCTTCGGAGCCGTGTGCGACCTGCTCGCAGCATCCAGAAGGCCTGCTGTTTCACCGGTCTCCGTGTCGGTTTCCGGGAGGTCGGTGTAGGGAAACAGATCTGTTGGGAAAAAGATACTGGACAGGGGTTGCGCGTCACGCGAGGGCTGTGCGAAACGATGATTGAAACTGCCGCGGCCTGCGCCGGCCACGTGCGCAATGACACCGTCCATGACCTGGCGGCCTTGCTCGTCGGCGTTGAAGTCCTGGTAGAGGAAATGGCGGAGGAAGCGGCCACTCTGAGAAATTCCTACCGCATAGACGCGGCGGACCGGAGCCGTGGCCTGAGGATCGTACTTAAGATAAGAGAGGAAATCGCGGACCGCGGCCAGCCCGGCGCCAACGACCACCGGGTCTTTGGCTTCATAGACGACCTCATAAATTTTGCCCGGCAAAAAACCGCCGTCCAAGTGAATGAAATGAAGATCGGCCACAAGCTGGCCTTCCACGGAATGGGCAAAGCTCCACTGGCTGTGAGGTATTACTTGCCGCGCGCCGCTGGGCGTGTCGCGCACGGTAAGGACGTTTTTCGCGCTGGCAGGATCGTCGACCGGATAACTGTTTCCTCCACCGGGTCCCAGCAGGATATGTCCCAGAGGCATGTCGTCTCTTTTTTCGGATGGCGTGAAATCGGAACGCACCAAGCCGCGAATTTCTTTTCCTCCTGGATCACGAACAACCGGAGCGGAGAGGCGGAGATTTTGTCCTTGATCTGCGACATCAAACTGCCAGCCGAGCCATGCAATCGTGTAGCCTTCGCGCAGCAGAAATCCGTCTCCGAATTCCGCGTTTGGGTCGGAAGTATTTCCGCCGTTCACCAGGCGCAGAATTCCTCTTCCGCCGCGGTTAGAAACTTCGAACAGCACGGCGTTGTTTCCCTTGGCCATGTCCTTAGGTTTGAAGAGATAGAGGTCTGCGGAAAACTCGACTTCCCCTTGGGCGTTGGGCGGAGCCTTGTCGAGATCCACGATCTGGCGGTTGTGAATGTTTTCTGGATGGACGGCAAAGTAGACGCGGCCGATGATCCTCTCGTAGGCGCCGGCCAATCCGAAGGCGCGGCCATCTTGAATGTCAGCGCGGGAGAGTATCTCGACGCGGGTGACATGGGCGTCGGCGGAAGAAGCAAAGAAAGCGATGCTGGTCAGGACATAAGTCAAGCGCAGGCGTAGCGGACGCATAAGCCACCTCCGGAAGCGCCACAGCTTACAACATATTGTTGTAACTGCTGGAATTTCAATGGTCGGGCTAGCGTTTGTAGTTGTGGAGTTCATATTTTTCTCGTGGAGGGGTGTATACCCCCGTGTACACCCCCCATGAAAGATGGATCGTTTTCAAAACAAAGGAGTTGCGGAAAAAGCATTTTGTAAGAGGCTGAACGGGAAAGGGATGGGCGACGGGAGATTTTGTAACAAATGACAGTGTGGCTCGTGACGAGGCGCAAAGGGGGAGATGCAGGACCGAACGATCAAGAGAGAGGCTGAAAGTCACAAGTCATCCTAGCACGAGAATGTTACCTTGTCAAATACTATATTCATATAGTACTAGTTTCGAATGGATTGGGTAGTACTTTCGAATGAAAATGACGGCTTAAGATGATGAAAAGGAACAGTTAACGCTGGGAATCAGTTCGCAGCTGAAGAAGAGGAAGTGATCTCGTGGGGACGGATGACGAAGATGGAAGGTGTAACTAGGCAGCTGCGGAAAGACAACGCGCTCCACTCCCTTGCGGCGTACAAAGGAACAAACAGGCGGCGCGCCTCTGGGCACTGCTTGTCGCGTTGTTTCGGGACGCAGTAGAATGGGGTGTTTTCACATCGAGGAGGGAACCTGCTATGGCCACTGCCGAACAAATAGTTCACGTTTCCGAGTTCACCAACGAGCCTTTTATTGATTTTTCGAAGGCGGAAAACCGCTCGCGCATGGAAGAGGCGCTGAAAAAGGTGAAGGCGGAATTTGGCCGCGAATACCCCATGTGGCTTAACGGGCAGAAGGTGACCACCACGGAAAAGCGCACGTCGACGAATCCTTCGCGGCCGATGGAAATCATTGGCGTTTTCCAGAACGCCACGGCGGAAATGGCCAGGCGGGCGGTCGAAGACGCCCACAAATACTTTGACACGTGGAAGAGAGTCTCCGCGCAGGAACGGGCGAAGTGTCTTTTCCGTGCGGCGAAGATCGTGCGGGAGCGGAAGTTCGAGCTGGAGGCGCTAGTGTGCTACGAAGTGGGGAAGACGTGGGTGGAAGCGGATGCGGACATCGCCGAAACGATCGACTTCCTGGAGTTCTACGGCCGCGAGATGCTGCGATTGGGCGAACCGCAAAAGTTGACGCCGATGCGCGGCGAGCGCAACTACCTTGTGTATATTCCGCTCGGCGTCGGCGTCATCATTCCGCCGTGGAATTTTCCGTGCGCGATCATGGCGGGAATGACCGTGGCTTCGCTGGTTACGGGGAATACCGTGATCTTGAAGCCCGCGGCGGATTCACCGACCATCGCAGCGAGATTCATCGACATCCTGTATGAAGCGGGCATTCCGAAGGAAGCGGTGAACTTCATCACCGGGCCGGGCAGCGTGATTGGCGATGTGCTGGTGCAGCACCCCAAGACGCGCTACATCGGTTTCACGGGCTCGAAGGAAGTGGGGCTGCGCATCAGCGAGCTTGCGGGCAAGACCGTGCCGGGGCAGATGTGGATCAAGCGCACGGTGCTGGAAATGGGCGGCAAGGACGGGATCGTGGTGGACGAAGAGGCCGATATCGATGCGGCGGTGGAGGGCACGGTGCAGGCGGCGTTCGGGTACCAAGGACAGAAATGTTCGGCGTGCTCGCGCGCGATTGTCTCTGAAAAAATTTACGACACGTTCGTGAAGAAGCTGGTGGAGCGCACGAAGAAAATCACGGTCGGACCGAGCGACGATCCGAACAATTACATGGGCCCGGTCGTTAGCCA
This sequence comes from Candidatus Acidiferrales bacterium, assembly GCA_035603095.1. Lineage (GTDB taxonomy): Bacteria > Acidobacteriota > Terriglobia > Acidiferrales > UBA7541 > Acidiferrum. Next base: position 3,215 of record DATNLB010000152.1, on the reverse strand, counting down.
GTCGGCGATGAAAACGATTCTGGATTACATTGAAGTTGGAAAGAAGGAAGGGAAGCTGGTCACCGGCGGGAAACGCGCGGCGGGAGACGGCTACTTCATCGAGCCGACGATCATTGTGGATGTGGATCCGAAGGCGAGGCTGGCGCAGGAGGAAGTGTTCGGACCCGTGCTGGCGGTGATCAAGGCGAAGAATTACGACCAGGCACTGGAAATCGCGAACAATACGGAATTTGGCTTGACCGGCGCGGTGTACTCGAAGAATCCGGAAAAAATCAAAAAGGCCGAAGAGACGTTTCACGTGGGCAATCTTTATCTAAATCGGAAGTGCACCGGAGCGATGGTCGGCGCGCACCCGTTCGGCGGGTTCAACATGTCGGGAACGGACTCGAAAGCCGGCGGGAAAGATTACTTGCTGTTGTTCATGCAGGGAAAGTCGATCGCTGAAAAAGTGAGCTAAGAGTTTTTGGCCGCGCTGGTATCGGCGCGCTGAGCGACCCACTTCAAAACGCGGAACACGGGATAGCTCAGCACGAGTATGGCGAGCGCCCAGGGCGCGTTGTTCTGGTCCGTTAAGATCGACCCCACCAAAAACAAGACGGAGGCCACCAGGGCAATTCCCGTCGTCCACGGATAACCCCACGCGCGGTACGGGCGCGCCATTTCTGGCTCTCGTTTGCGCAACACAAACAAGGACGCATACGACAGAGCGTAATTCGCCACAAAGAAAAAGGAGAGCATGGCGATGACGCGCTCGAAGGTTCCCGTCAGCAGGAACAGCAGGCCGGCAACTGTGCTGAGGAATAGCGCCAGCACCGGCGTGCCACCCGGATTGACCAGAGCGGCGCGGCGAAAAAATAATCCGTCACAGCTCATGGTGTAAAGCGTCCGGGAGCAGAAAAGCTGGTTGGCGTTGAGGCAGCTCAACATGGAGATGACCATTATCGAGCGAATAATGGGATCGCCAAGCTTCCCGAAAATGCGATCGGCAACGGTTCCCAGAACAAAATTGTTTCCGGAAAGCGTGTTCATGGGCAGGATGTAAAGCGCCACCAGATTCAGCAAGAGGTAAATTCCCATGATGGAGAAAACGCTACCGAAAATGGCGCGCGGGATGTCGCGGCCCGGGTTGCGCACCTCTTCGCCGAAGTAGATGACGCCGTCCCATCCGTCGACGGTGTAGATGACTCCCTGAAGCCCGAGCATGATCGCAACGAGAAGAGGCCATCCCGAGGGCAAGGCAAGCGCGGAAGCAGTGGACTGCGCGGCGGCACGGTGAGCGGGACCGCCCAGCAAGAAACAGGCAATCACGAGAATCACGAAAGCGCCGGTCTTCAGCGCGGCGGTGGATAGTTGCGCGCCGCTGCCCCAGCGAATCCCGCGCCATTGCAAAACGAAAAACGCAACAATCACAAGGACAGCGACGATCAATTGAACGCGCATGGCGAAGCCGAGAACCGTCAAGTGTCCGCTCAGGACAGGGAAAAGCGCACCACTGTATTCGGCGATGACGAATGCGACGGCGGCGGCAGTGCCGCAGGTAGAAAGCCAGTCGCTCCAGCCGACGATGAATCCTGCGTAATCACCGAGCGCGCGGCGCGAAAAGTTATACTGGCCGCCGCTGCGGGGAATCGCGGCGCCAAGTTCCGCCATGGAAGATGCGCCGGACAATGCATAGAGTCCGCCGAGGACCCAAACTGCAAGAAACATCCACGCATTGGGGAGAAGCTTTGCGACGTCGCCGGGCGTTCGAACGATTCCGGCGGCGATGGTGTTGCCGATCGCCGCGGCCATGCCAAACCACATGCCGAGGACTTGGAGCAGTCGGCCGCGGCCGACTGTAGGCGCAGAGGTAGCTGTGGTAGAACCTTCCGATGTTCCAGACAATGTGAAGTCTCGAAGGATCCGCGAAACGCAGCAATCATATCGGGGGGAGGAGAAAATGCAAGCCGGAAGTGGCGGGCGAAAAAGTTGTCAGTGATCAGTTGTCAGCCTTCAATAAGGGTCGGAAAGAGATCTTTTTGAGGTGAGCTCTGCAGGTTTCGCTCGAAACGCAAAGGTGGAGTGGCGGAATTGTTGACGGCAGCGAGGGTGGAACGAATCCGCAATCCAACTTTGGACGCGTGAATGTCTATCTTGGAGTGCCGACGAAGTTCCACTTGCCCCAGGCGAAAGATTCGTGCACCGGCAGAAAATGAGCCCGGGCAGTTTTCTTGATGAGTTCGGGCTGGCCCAGCCATTGCTCGTAGGTGCGGATTTCGTACTCGGTCATGGTGGCGAACGCGTCCAGCTTGCTGGAAATGCGGCGGACCATAGAGATTTCGGAAATAAAGTGCACGAAGGTCAGGAAAGGAGTGCGCCACGGCTCGACAAACATGACGCGGCCGTTTGTTCGGAGCACGCGCTGCATTTCTGAAAAGGTTTGATCGAGATCGTCCGGCAAAGCGGGGAGATGGTGCAACCCGCCCTGGACGATGAGGACGTCCTTGCTGCGATCGGCAAAGGGAAGCCGCCGGCAATCGGCGACCGTGCATTTCGCAGAGCCTTTGAATTGCGCCAGCAGCCGCGGGGACAGGTCCACACCTTCGAGACGGGTGAAGCCGAGCCGCTGCAGGGCGATCAAACCGTTTCCGCGTCCGCAAAAGAGTTCGACAATTTCAGCGTCGCGCGGCCATTGAGGAGCGCCCAGCCGGGTGAGGCGCCTGATAAACTTTCGAATCTCCTCTTCCGGCGATTCGAAACGCAGGTACGCGGCTTCCCAGGGATTCAGGGATAGCTGGTCTTGCGTTTGCGGATTTGTTTCGTTTTCCGGCGTCTCTGCTGGTGATGGCGGCATCTTCGATGGGCGGAAGAAAGAACCAACGAAGGTTCCCATAGATCGCCGGTCAATATCAAGCAAGGGTCAAGGCGCTGGTAGAGGCAGGGCCAAAAGACAAAGGACTTGCGCGCTTGTTTTCCGGAGAGTGCGCGGTGACTCAACCGCAATCGGCTCGCCTACAACGCATGCAAAGCGCAAGACGCGCCGCTTTCGTCAGCGTGGCTCCGCCGGTGGCGCTTAGCTGCCTGCGCACGTTTGAGCGCGATCAAGCAGCAGCTCGCGCTCGCGGGCGTTGCGCGTGAGCGCTGCCGCACGCTCGAACTCCAAGCGGGCCTCATCGAAGCGGCCCAACTTGGCGAGGAAATCGCCGCGCACGGTCGGCAAGAGGTGGTAGCCTTGC
>DATNLB010000229.1:0-7034 GCA_035603095.1 Candidatus Acidiferrales bacterium | reverse complement strand
ACGGAAGAGGACGCAGGCTATGTGACCGTGCGGCCGGTCGTGAAGCAAACGTTTCGCCTCGCCGAGCTTGCGGATATGGTGGTGAGCGTGACGGGCAAGAATGCCTCGCGCGTGCAGCAGATTTTCCGCGCCGGCACTGTTGTTTACAACGGTTATCGCTACTGGTGGGACGGTTTCGCTTCCAAAGAGGATGAAATTACAGGACTTCTTGCCCTTTTCCCGGACGACGATCCCTCACGTCTCTTTAGTCCTGCCAAAGTAACCGCAGTCTCTCTCGAAATCGGCGGCGGCACGCAGCGTTCTCTGATTGGTGTCGCGCGCGGCGAGGCTTTAACGAAGCGCCTGTTCCACAAACGGAGTCCCTGGGAAATCTTGCTCAAAGCAGCGCAAGATTCAACTCCGCGCTACGAGAAGTACTCCCACGCAGAGCGCGCCGATGTCTATCGCGTCCACCTTCCTTTCGAGACGGCTGCCTCGCTCTTGAAACAAACACTGGACGCATCGCCGCGCGCCCTGCGCAAGAAATTGGCAGCGCTACATCCTCCCGCCGCGATTCTTTTCTTCATCCCGCGTACAAATTCTGCCGGAACGGGAACTCCGCCATAGAAATAGAATAGGAATCGCACGAGCAGTAGTGGGGTGGAAATCAGTGAGTGGCCGGTTTTAGCACCGCGGTATTCCGTTCGTCGCCCGCGATCACGCGATACAGTTTCTTCAGGTCCTCGACCTTGCTGAGCGGCACGCTCAGTTCTTTCACTTCAAACGTCCGCGTGTACTTCAGCGTGTTTCCGTTCACTTCCGTTTTGCTGTGGTAGCTCGCGAAGCTGTAGTCCGCGTTCACCGGCGGCGGCAGGTCGTCCACCTCGTAGCCCGCCGGCAGCGCAATCTCGAACGTGTCCGTGTCTCGCGACGGCCCCTCGAATTCCACCGGATACTTTCGCGGCTCCTTGGTTTCCAACAGGTCAGTCGATTTGTTGCCAATGAACCGCGGGCGAACCAGCAACAGGTTTCCCGCCGTCTTCGCGTAATTCTGGGCAACAACCGAGTAATTGTACATAAACGGTTGATCCGTCAGTTGCAAGTTTCCAACGCTTGCCTTCGTAATTTGGAAAGTTCCCAGCGAACGGGAAAGCAGACTCTCAATCGGCTTGATCCTGTCCGCATCCTTCGTGACCGTTCGCAGCGCCCAGCGCTGCGACCAGGCACGGTCGCCGACTCGTGTTTCCTGCACCTCGCCGCTCACCGTCCCCGTTGCGCTCAGGCTCAGCTTGGCGGTCCGCTGAATGCCGTTCATCGCTGGCGGCAATTCCGGAAGCTTGACCAACTCACCGCCATCCGGCGTTACCAACAGACCGTAGTTCGCTTGCAGCGCCCCGTTGAGCTGGCCAAATGGCGTCAATTCGTCTGTGGGGTCAAAAAACAATATCTTGCCGAACTTTGGGTGGGCCATGGTGGCCGCCAGTGAGCTATCCGCGGCTCCCTCAGGCAATTTGATGGCAATGATGACGTGATCGAAACCGCCAACGTGAGCGGGCGTCTCCGGAGTAACCGAACCCCGTTCGGAATTTATGACCACGTAGTACGAATCGATACCGATCTCATGCAGCATCGCTCCCATCAGCGTCGCTTTGTCCTTGCAGTCTCCGTAATGATGGGTGAACACTTCCGCAGCGGGATGCGGTTGCCATCCGCCGATTCCCAACTCGATGGCCACGTACCGAATGTCCCGCTGCGTGAAATCCCCGAGGGCCTTCATCTTCGCAAAGGGTGTGCTCGCGGAAGACGTCAGCGACGCCACTTTCTGTTTGAGTTCTGGAGAAGCATCTCGCCGCCCGCTGGTCAGACCCTGGTACCAAATTCCCATTTGTTTCCAGTCCTGAAATCCCTGGTTCTGCGCCGAACCACCCGGCGGGAAAAACGAAACGATCATCTGGCCGGCCACGCCCTGCCAAGGCGGCATATTGTCTTCGTGCTTGATCCCCTTGACCTCGCTCACGACCCATTGCGACTGGTTTCCCGCCTGGACTGGTTTTGCTTCCGGATAATTCATCCACGTAGCTTTGTACTCCCAGCCCGATGGAAGCTGCAGCGTGTAGTGCGCTTCTCGAACGGGGTTCGTTTCCTGAAAATGCCAAGCGTCTTGCAAGACGAGGGGCTGTTCTTCCTCTTCGTATTCGTACCCCACGATGTTTCCAGGATCTGCGGCAGGGATGCGAAGCAGTTTGTCTTTTACGTCGGAGACGAGTTCGCTTCCGTCTATTTTCGGTAGCGAAATTTCTATCGCCTCTTTATCTTTAACTTCGTAGTCTTTGCCCTGCGCGAGAATGCACCAGCCGCGCAGGCCCGTGATTTTCTTGCGGGAATTGTAAGAAACGGACACCGTGCCGTACTCGCGGCCGCCAGGGCGCAGAATCTTATACGCTTCACGAACTGTTATCTTGATTTTGTCCGCGGATTGAACCGTTACGATCCGTTCCGAATAGAGCAGCACCACGTCCGTCTTCTCGTCGTGCGCCGGCAGTGGCACATTCACCAGGGCGTGCATCCATCCGGGCGCGTCTCCAGCGGCCGACCGCGGCACTCCGGCAAGGCAGCCCATCATGCAGAGTGTGGAATAAATCAGAATGCGCCGCATCTTAATTACTCGCCGCCGCTGCCCCAGGTTGTAACACGATCTGCTGTTCATCTCCCGTCCTCACTACTTGAAAGAAATTCCGGAGCGTCGGATAGAGCTTCACTTCCACCATTAACAGATCCATGTTCAGCAGCCGTGTCAGGTGGAGCGTGCCTTTGTTGTTCTCCACCTTTAGGTTGTACACAGCAGCCTTGGCGTCCAAGCCCTGCACGGACGGCAGGCTGCTCACTTGCCAGCCCAGCGGCAGGTCGATCGTCAGGTCATCGATCTTTGATGACGGATATGAAAAATAGATCGGGTGGACGCGGTTGGCATGTTCGAACGCGTGCTTCTCGGGCGCGCTAAAGAGCCCCACGGGCACAAGGGCTCGCCGCCCCGCCCCCGAGACCCAGCCTGGCACTTTCAGCTCGAACTCGGCGAGCAACGTAGGCGACGAGGCGCCCCAATCCGGTTGGTTTGTCAAATCCACGTCAATCCCCACTGGGATGTACTCCTTCACCTGGTCCTCGAGAAACTTCTTCCGGTTGGTCGCATCTTCGTTCCGTTCCTCGATTCTCCGCCAAAGCGCTTCCAACCCGGCAAACGTAACTGTCAGCTTCCCTTCCAGGGATCCCGTCTCCGTCAGCTTCAAATCGGCTTTCCGCTCGATCCGCGAATCGGAGCTCGGCGGCAGTGTGGTGGTCACCCAGCCCCCGCCCTCTTTATCGAGTCGCAGTCCTTGTACGCCGGTTTCAGGCCACGATAGCAATCCAAACGGTGCGAAGGCCGTTGCCGGGTCGCAGTACACTTCCTTACCGTTCAACTTCACTAGCACCACGTCACCGTTCAACTGGAATGCATTCATTATTTGCGGTTTGAAAAAATACTCGCTGCGCGACGAAATGTATACGGAGTAAGCCTCGAACCCCGCCGCCCTGGCCAAGGCGAGAAACAACCAGTTGATCTGACGGCCATCCCCGTAGCCGCGCTTCCAGAGATCTTCTACGTTATTTATGTCCTTTTGCTTTTCCCTCTTCTGCTCCTGCTCGGTCTTCTCCGTCTCCCAAGAAGTATTCCGGAACCTTTGTACCTTCGCGTAGATCTTCTGCAGCTTCACTTCCGCCGTATCATTGGGCGCCATGATTTCCGCTACTGCCTGCTCCATCGCTTTGCGTTTCCCAGTAAAGCTCTCCACCTTGTCGTTCAGCTTCTTCCCTTCTTTTTTCCAGAATTTGTCCGGTTCTTTTTCCGGAGCACCCTCGCTATAAACGAAATCAACGCGACATTTCAGCTCGTTCTGTGGCGGCATGTAGTCTTCGATCTGAAATGCTGGAATGTTCTGCGATTCCAGCCGGACGAAGCCTCCTTCATCCTTTGGCGGGGCGGTTCCCGTCGGCAGCCCGGCCGGCCAGCTCCAGCGAAGAGCAAAATCCGCATTCGGTTTCAGGCTGAATTTGCCGCGCTTGGTGAAGAGTTCCTCGCTCAGGATCCAGTGCGAGTTGTAAACGTAACCCTCATTCAGGTCGTACATGTAGTGATACTCGATGATGCTGCCCACCTGCACATCGGGCAATGTGAAAGTTTTCGCCAGGAACTTTACGCCCTTCGCTTTCACGATGGTCTTATCAAAAGCCTTTCCTTCGAAGCTCACAATCGAGCCATCCGGCCGGATTGTCCGGGCCTTAACGCCGTGGATGTTTCCCTCTTCCTTAAAAAAGGGAATCTCCACGTCAGCGTACTTTCGGCCCTCTTCCGTCAGTATTTTGATCCTCGCGTAATTGTATTCGTGCGGCGTGCGGTTGGTGTCGTCTCTATCCACCTGCCGGTACAGATAAATCGCCGGCGCTCCCGGTGCTTCCGGGACGCTGGTCATCTTCAACTCTTCCTGGGAGATCGGCTGCCATTCGTCCCCTGCACTCACCGGCTGGGTGCGCCGCACGGCGGCCCCCAAAAATAGCACCAAAACGAGCACCAACAGGCGGCGATAGCTCACGATGGGCCTCCCATTTGAATTGGCAGGAATGCAAAATTTCGAATAAATCCAGGAAGAATGCCAGAGCCCGCACTTCGGAGAAATGACCGCTTTGTGGTCACCAGGGGTAACGACGAATTCGCGGTTGCCCGCGACGTGTGAGGGTCCCGTCCCATGGGCATTGTTGCTGACCTGGGCAACTTATACTGCCGGACACTACAGCGATGCTCCGTATCTGTCAATAGAGTTGCCAGTACCCCTCCTCTTCGGCCGCGAGAGGATTCTCTTCCCCACCCCGCCCACCTGCGGCATAATCCCCCCGCACAGGGGCAGCATCGGCATCCGTTTCCGGCAAATAGGGAGGATTCAGTGAGCGAACGTCCATGGAGTTCCACGGCACCCCCGGGTGAATTCCGCACCTACGTGCCGGCCGAAGAGAGCCCCAAGGAATTTACCATTCGCGCGGTGATCCTTGGCGCCCTCTTCGGACTGCTTTTCGGCGCGGTCACCGTCTATGTCGGCCTGCGCGCCGGGCTCACCGTTTCCGCTTCGATCCCCATTTCCGTGCTCTCCATCAGCATTCTTCGCGCTTTCGGCCGCTCCACCATCCTCGAAAACAACATCGTCCAGACCACCGGTTCGGCGGGCGAATCCCTCGCCGCCGGCGTCATGTTCACGATCCCCGCGCTGATCTTTCTCGGCTTCGGCTCCGAATTCACATTTTGGCGGATTTTCCCCCTGGCTCTCCTCGGCGGGTGGCTCGGCGTGCTCTTCATGGTGCCGCTGCGGCGCCAGCTTATCGTCAAGGAACACGGCAACCTGGTATTTCCGGAAGGGACCGCCTGCGCAGACGTGCTCGTCGCGGGAGAACGCGGTGGCTCCTTCGCGGGCCGCGTTTTCTGGGGGCTCGGTCTCGGCGGCGTTTACACCTTCCTCATGAACACCATTCAAGCGTGGACCTCACAGCCGGAAGCCCGGCCCAGTTGGTTCCCCGGCGCGAGTTTTCGAGCCGCAATCACCTCTGAATATCTGGGTGTCGGCTACATCATCGGCCCCCGCGTCTCCGGCATACTCTTTGCCGGCGGCATCGTCTCGTGGCTGGTCATGATGCCCGCCATCAAGTTTTACGGGCAGCTTGCCGGCAACACTCCGATCTATCCTTCCACCATTCCCATTCCTCTCATGACGCCTGATGACATCTGGCGCAGTTACATCCGCCCGATGGGCGCAGGCGCTGTAGCCGCCGCCGGATTGATTACCCTGCTGCGCACTCTGCCTACCATCATTTCCGCTCTGCGCGCGGGCTTGAAAGACGTGCGTGCCGAAGGCGCGGGCCAATCGACCGCCTCCAGCCGTATCGACCGAGACGTCCCGATGCGCTGGGTCATCTTGGGCTCTATCGTCATCGTCGTCATGATGTGGGTGCTGCTGACGTTTCATCCGATGAAAGATGCCGGCACTCTCTGGTGGCAAAATCTTTTTGCCGCCATTTTTGTGGTCGTCTTCGGATTCATGTTCGTCACCGTGGCGGGGCGCATCAGCGGCCTGCTCGGCAATTCTTCCAATCCCATCAGCGGCATGAGCATCGCCACCCTGATGGCCACCTGCGCCATTTTCTTCCTCGCCGGATGGACGGCCCCGAACTACGCCGTGCTCGCGCTCATGATTGGTGGCGTGGTTTGCATCGCCGCCGCCATCGCCGGCGCCACCTCGCAGGATTTGAAAACCGGCTATCTCGTCGGCGCAACGCCTTTTTGGCAGCAGATGGGGCTTCTCGTTGGCGTCACCGTCTCCACTGTGGCCATTGGCGCGACCCTGAATCTGATGAACAAGGGCCTGGAGAAATACATCCCTACGCCGATTCCCGTCAGTATCCAGGCTTTGCCAAGCGGCGTGAAAATTGAGCGCGATTCCTTCACCTACCAAAGCAAAAACTACGTGCTGATCAATTCTCTCGGCTCGCACGAAATCCCCGACGGCGAATATCTCTACGACGCGAGCACTCAGAGGATCGAATTTCAATGGGCGCAAGGTATCGGCAGCGATAAAGCTCCGGCGCCGCAAGCGCGACTGATGGCTACAGTCATCAATGGCATTCTCAATCAGCGCTTGCCCTGGCGTCTGGTGCTCATGGGCGTCGCCTTGGTGATCGCTGTGGAGGTTCTCGGCGTTCGCTCGCTGGCCTTTGCCACTGGCTCCTATCTTTCCATCGCCACCACCGGAGCCATGTTTGCCGGCGGCCTCGTCCGCGCGCTGGTCGAAGCAACCACCAAGAAAAAGGACGAAAGCGAAGCCAGTCCCGGCGCGCTCTATTCCAGCGGATTGATCGCTGCGGGAGGAGTCTTCGGCCTCCTCGGCATCATCATAGCCCTGCTGCAGGACCCGGAGATCTCCAATCGCGTCCCGCATTGGCTCACATCCGCTCTGGGTCTGCCCTGGCGCGCCGAT
>DATNLB010000571.1:0-3224 GCA_035603095.1 Candidatus Acidiferrales bacterium | reverse complement strand
CGGCAAACAGAGCCGCCAGTCCCGCCCCCTGCCAGAGGAAATGCAACAAGGTCCAGCCGAGCGTCCGCAGTAGCTCCGGCGAAATCCAATTCGCGAAGTTGCTCATCAGCTTCTCCCCTCGTACTCGTCCAGAAGACGGCGCAGCTCATCCAGCTCTTTCTTAGACGTTCGCCGGCCCTCCAGCGCGTGGATCATCAATTCGCTCGCCGAACCCTCGAATACCCGTTGCAGGACGTCGCCGACGAGCTGTCGCTTTGTTTCCGTCGCCGGCTGGCATGCTTCGTAAACGTGGGCCCGTTGCTCTTCGTTTCTGCGCACGGTGCCCTTGGCGGTCATAATCTGCAAAAGTTTGAGGACTGTGGTGTAGCCGAGCGCCTTCTTTTCGCGCAGCTCCTCGTGGACCTCCCGCACTGTGGAAGGCCCGCGCGCCCAAAGGACGCGAAGAATTTCCAGTTCGGAAGCCGTGGGCTTTTGCAGGGGCTCCTGATTCATGCGCAGAGACTATTACGAAGAGCTTCGTATTGTCAACGAAAATCTTCGTACTCGCTTGCACACCCGCCCACTCCCGAGTATGGGGAGAGATTGACCCTCTTAGAATGAGTCCTAAATCACGATTTGTTACTTCGGTTCCAGAACCAGCGGCAGCCCATTCTTGGCATTCCCGATAATCACCACCTTGGCGTTCGAACTCGCCGCCAGCTTCTCCGTAGCCTCGATGCCCTTCCATTCGAGCAATTGCGTACTGATGCCCGCCGCCACGATTTTCTGAAAATCCGCAATGCCCTGCGCTTCGATGCGCTTGCGCTCGGCTTCTTGCTTTTCCTTCTGCAGGATGAAGCTCATTCGCAGCGCATCCTGCTCCGCCTGCTGCTTCGCTTCGATCGAACCTTTCAGCATCGCCGGCAATTGCACGTCGCGCAGCAGCACGTTTTCCACGATCACGCCGCGCGGCGCGAGCTGCTTCGTCAGCTCATCCTGAATCTGTTGCTGCACCAGCTCGCGCGCGTTGGTGTATAACGCATTCGCCGTATGCGCGGACGTAGACGCGCGAATCGCCGCCCGCAGCGTGGGCTCGACGATCTTTTCCACATAATCCGCGCCTACGGTTTGGTACACTTGCGCCGCCATCGTTTTGTCCAGCCGGAACAGCAGCGATGTGTCCAGCGCCAGGATCAGCCCCTCATTCGAAGGCACGTTGGCGCTTTCTTTCAACGACTGTGTCTGCACGGAAAGTTTCTGCACCGACTTCAACGGATTCAGCAGGTGTATTCCTTCCGGCAGCGTTTCTCCGGTCACCCGTCCGAACAGCGTCAGCACGCCCACATTTCCCGTCGGGATCGACGTCGTGCTCGCCATCAACAGGATGATCACCAGCACCAGAATGGCGAGCTGGAATATTCTCTTTCCGGCGCCACCCAAGTTCATCCTCGGCAATCCTTCACCGCCCAGATCAAACCTTGTCGTAGTTGGCATTTCCCCCTCCGTCTCGCAGTTCATCCGCGCAAACTTCGAGCCGCGCCACCCTCAATCCTTCCTTAATACGCAACCAGCGTCCTCATGATTTCCTTGCCGGTCCGCGCCCGTGGGCTGTTTCGATTGGGCCTATCTTCCACAAGTCACCAGTCACGATTCGCCAGTCACTACTCCCGCAACCTTACCACAATATCTTGTAGTCTTTTCTCTTGACACCACAGGGCGTTCGCGTCAGAATTCGCGCCATCACGTCTGCTGTTCCCGCGCGCCCCTAATGAGTGTTGCAGCCGCAGTCTTTGGCACGCGGTTTTTTTTCGGTTGGAGCGCGGCAGGGGATTGACCGGCCAGGGGAGCTCAGAGCTTTTTCAATCGCCGCAGCGAAATGGTCGATGGCTGTAAGGTCGCACAGGAATTAGCCTGAGCTTGGCCACTGAGGGAGAAAAAATGCAATTCTTGCCCGGCTTTACGGTGCAGTGTATCAATCCGCAATGCGAGGCCCGCGGCCGCTGGCTCCGTGCCGATGCCACCACTCCCCTCGGCATCGAAGGCCACTGCCCCTGCTGCGGCGATTTCCTCCGCAACGTTCCCCCGCCGCTCGGCCCGCGCTTCCGCATGCGTCCCCGCTCGCTCACCGCCCGCCCTCCCCTTCGTCCCCGTCCCCGTTGACCAATGGGGTAGCACCAGCTCTGCCCTAACGAACTTGGGGAACTTTTCCGTTGCCTACGGCCTCTATTTCTAGAGCCACGCTCAGCCCCATTTCTCTTGTGGGCAGCGCGGCACGCCCCGAGGTGTGCCATGCCCGACGCCCCCAATCGCCTTTTTATCGTCAAGCGCCTTCTGATCGCAGTCGCCGCTCTAGCTGCTTTCACCATGGCTACCATCATCGGTTCGCGCCTCGTTGTGGAATCACTCTTCAAGGGCATCGCTTCATCGAGATCGAGTGCACTTTCCGCAATCTCCTGGGATGTCGGCAGCATGTGGTCCTCGGGCGCAACGGGTGTCGATATGCTCCAGAAAGGCGTCGCCGAGCCGTGGATCGCTCGCAGCGCCGACCTCCGTGCTCGCTCTTCCGCCTTCGATCATTCCCTCGCTTCACTTCATCAAATCGTTTCCGCCCATCACGGTTACCTGGAAGATTTGCGAACGGAAAGCCGCTCCGGCTATGGCCGTGCCCTGGCAGCAACGGTTTCCGTTCCCTCCAAAGATTTCGACGCCACGCTTGCTGATCTCAAAGCTCTAGGCCGGGTGGTAGGGATCTCCGAGGCCGGCGAAGATTTTGCCGTCAAACTCGCTACCGCCGCGCGACGTCTCTCCGCGGCGCAAACCAATCTTTCCCGACTTCAGAAATTGCAGCGCGAGCGCAAGGGCGAGCTGCGGGACGCGGTCGCTCTGGAAAAAGACATTGCGCAAGCCAATGAAGCCGTGGACGAAGCAGAGCGCCAGAATCAAGGGCTGGTTTCAACCGTTGCCCAGGCTCATATCCGGCTCACGTTGATGGAGGATTACCGCGCGCCTCTGCCAGCCAATCTTGAGGGTTTCTTCCTTCCACTTCGCAATTCCTTCGTCGAGGGGGTTGGCGCCATCTTCTCTTCCGCGGCTCTCGTTCTCGGCGTCTTATTCGAATTCGGCCTGCCACTGCTTTTCTGGCTCGCCCTGCTCTTCTTTCCTATTCGCCTCGCCTGGCGCCGCTTTCGCCGGGCTCCTGCGGCAGCCACCGCGGTTTCATGATCAATCCCCCGCCATGCGCCCCC
>DATNLB010000569.1:0-4537 GCA_035603095.1 Candidatus Acidiferrales bacterium | reverse complement strand
TTAAAAGCCCATATTGTTGTTGGGCGGTAAACAAAGGAAAAACGTAAGTGCTTCTGCCAGAAGATTGAGCCGCAAACGGAGCCAACTCGGGATGTTTCAACATTTCCTCGGATACATCAGGCAGGAAAACCGGCTCTTTCTCGTCCAGTGCTTGTGCTGCCGCGCCAATCCGCGAAATCTTGGTGCCAATTTTGATGGCGGGAGCGTCCACTGCTCGATCAAATTCCAGAAGATGCAGAGTATCTCGACCGCTGTCCAGAAGATATAGGTCGGTTCCATGGAGACGAACGCTGCTGGACAAAACTTCGCGTAGGCTATGAAGGACGGCTTTCACCGTTGGTTGCTCGACCAGCGCAGCGGACACATCGAGCAAGGCCCGATACCTGCTATGGGCGGAGCCTCCATTGTCTTCCGGCATGCGCATCAGACTAGCACCCCAAGCACTGATCTTCCACATCGAGCACTCTCACATGGTCGGTGTCTTTTGCCTGCACTAGCCACAGGAATTGCAGGTCAGGCGATTTTGTGAGCGGCGTTTCAGGCTACCGGCGATGGCTAAAGCGCTGCGGCTAGACATCCGAGGGGATCTCCTATACCGCCTCAGTGTTTCGCGTAGCTTCTTTCTCCCTTGGAACACCCGTGCTTTAACGGTGCTGAGCGAGAGATCCATGCGGCGAGCGGTCTCCCGGGTGGATAATTCATCAAGTTCTCGCAACTCGATGGCCGTCCGCATTCCTGGCCTCAACTCGCCTATCGCAGTGAACAGAATTTGCAGTCCCTCTCGCTGCAAGTACTCAGCTTCGGGATCTGGACTTCGATCCGGTATCTCCAGTGCGGGTACAATTTCATCCTCGCTGCTCAAATTGTCGACAGATACCTCTCGCAGCGCACGAGCTCTGCGCAACCACATAAGGGCTTCGTTGATGGCAATACGCGTTATCCATGTTGAGAACAAGGATTTCCCTTCGAAACTGTTCAAGTAGATAAACGCTTTTTGGAGAGCCTGCTGGACAACATCTTCAGCGTCTTCTCGAACCCGCGTGTAGCGCAACGCAAGCGCAAGAATTCTTGGCCGATGGCGCCTGACAAGCGTCTCAAATGCCTTCTCATCGCCCCTCTTGGCAGCGGCCACAAGCGTCTCGTCCGTCATCGGATCACGGAAGGCAACGATGCCGGCAATCGTTGACTGCGGGGCCCGTTTCTCATTCAAAGAACGTGCTGCATTCATAGAGTGTCTCCTCTAGCTAAGTGACAACCACAGCCCATAGCGCACGGAGTCGGCGAAGCTGAATGCCTTGTGGTACCGCAGCACGCGATACCACCGGACCCATGTACGAGCGAGTCTGAGAATCAGTGACATAACGTCTCCCAAGAACCGAAATGCCTTAACACCAGGCCATGCGGTTCGTCATGCTAATGGGCAATGTGGGTGCCAAACTTCGGCCGACGCAAGCTGTTGACATCAATGGAACAGGCAGCACGTTTGTCATGCAGGCGGGATAGACGCTGCCCGCATGCGGGCAACCTTCTTGTGGCGTGAGAAAGCTTTTGAAAGTTGTGTGGCGGCTAAAACCGTGAAATCAGGCGGATTGCGCAATCCGTTTCGTTATTTCGGTTTGGTAAGACGCGTGCCTTTCCCTCAGCGAGTAACAATTTCGCACAGGTAATGTGCGACAAGGAGAGGATGAATGCACCGTATCGCGATTCTTATTTGCTTTGGCCTGATGCTTGGCGTGCAGGCCAGCGCACAGGATGTGAGAACGAACTATATGCCAGGAACTGATTTTTCGAAATATCACACCTATGCATGGGTCGAGGAGGTAAAGGGCGTGCCCCGAGTAGGTGGCCAGCCCGATCAGATCCTGGACGCCCAGGTCAAGCAAGCGGTCGATTCCCAAATGGCGGCCAAGGGCTTCACCAAGGTGGTTGATGGCGGTAAAGCCGATTTACTCCTTGGGTTCCAGCTCGCTATCGATCGAGAAAAGCAGCTAAACGGCTTCGCGGACGGCTGGGGAGGATGGGGCGGCTGGGGCCCTTGGGGCGGAGGCCTCAATTCATTTTCAGCGTCTACTTCAACCATCAACATCGGAACTTTCGTCCTGGGCATGTATGACCCTGCCGCAAAGAAGCTTGTTTGGATAGGTGCTGCCCAACATGCGATTGAACCCAGCAAAAAGCAGGAGAAAAACCAGGAAAGGCTCAACAAGGGAGCGCAAAAACTGTTGAAGAACTTCCCTCCAGGACGGAATTAAACGCCTCCTGGCAAAAGGTTCCGGCCAAGCTCTTGAAACACTAACAGCTGAAGAAGTAATTCGCGAAGGATAAGGAAGGAAAATATGCGTCGAAACGCGATTCGAAGTTCGATGATGCTGGTTGCGATCCTGCTGCTGCCCCTGCTGGTGTTGGTGGCTCAAGAGACGAGTACGCTCTTGATCGAAGGCCAGCAGGGACAGGCAAGAGTCATTCAGGTGCAAGGCAAGAACTATGTAGAAGTCGAGGGACTAGCACGAATCACAGGAGGATCGCTGCGCTTCGCGGGAAATCAACTCACGCTGACATTGCCCAGCAGCGGCAATACAGTACCGCAGACGGAGCAGTCCGCATCCGCGCCACAAGGGGCGGTCGGCTTCTCCAGGCCATTCCTCAGTGTGGGGATCGAGTCGATGAGGGAAATCCTCGAATGGCATGCCGCCTTGAAAACTGGCATCGAGCGGGGATATCCACTATCGGATGTGTGGTTCGGCAACTTCAGGAGGCAAATTCAATCAAGCCTCAAACAGGCGGAAGCCGCGGCCAGTACAGACATGGACCATAGGGCTCTCCCGCTCCTGACCAATGAATTCAATACGATGGACGCGTTGACGGATAAATACCTAAAAATTGTAGTGAGTAGAGACTATCTAGCGCCTGACTCATTGAATAGCGATCCTCTGGATCAGGAGCTATTGACATGCTGGCAGTCGCTGACGTCGACAGCGTCATCGAATCAGTTTGTCGATGACGGTTCCTGTCAGTAGGCAAGCAAGGAGATTGGGGATGGGCCAGGATTCCAGGATCGAAAGAACCCGAGCATCCGGTCTCGCGTTGTAATGATCGCGTCGCCGCCGAGCCAGGGAACCTTTCTCGCGCAAGCCGGAGCCGCAACAGTCGTCGCGTTTGGCTTGTTATTCATCGTGGTCTCGACTCAGCCACGTGCCAGCCACAGGCCATAGCGCACGGACTCCACGAAGCTGAATCTGTTGCGGTGACGCAGCACGCGATAGCACGCGTTCCACTTGCGAGTGAAAACGAGAATCATTGACATAACGCCTCCTTAGAAAGGTCAGCTGACATACTCAGCACGATTGATGTTTAGCTTGCGCATCTTGTTCTGGAGCGTGGTCCGCTTCAGGCCCAGCCGTTCGGCGGCGCCGCCTCTGCCCGAGATCTGGCCAGACCCAGCCTTCAGAGCGTCGACGATCACGTTGCGTTCTGCCTGTTCGAATGCGGAGGCTGTCGCAAAGACGCGCGAATGAGACGCGTTCAACTCTGCAATGGGCACTTGCAATTCGTGACCTTTGGTAAAAATGACGCAGCGCTCGATGAAGTTTTCCAGCTCGCGAATATTCCCCGGCCAATCGGCGTTCACCAGAGCCTCCATCGCCTGTTTTGGAACCGACCGAATGCGCTTTTGCATCTGGCGCGAAGCACGCAAAACGAAGTAGTGAACCAGTAGCGGAATATCTTCGCGCCTTTCGCGAAGCGGAGGAATTTCAATCGGAAAGACATTCAACCGGTAAAAAAGGTCTTCACGAAACTGGTTATTGCGGATCAGCATTGACAAATCGCGATGGGTTGCCGCAATCAATCGAACGTCCACGCGAACAGTCCTCGCACTACCCAGACGTTCAAATTCACGCTCCTGCAAAGCGCGCAGCAGCTTTGGCTGCACGTCCAGGCTGATATCTCCAATTTCATCCAGAAAGAGAGTTCCGCGATCGGCCAACTCGAATCGGCCTGCCTTCTGCGTGAGGGCGCCTGTGAACGCTCCCCTTTCGTGTCCAAATAGTTCGCTCTCCACGAGGCCAGAAGGTATGGCTGCGCAATTCAGGCGAATGAAACTCCGATCGCGACGCGGACTGAGGTTGTGAATCGCGCGTGCGATGAGTTCTTTCCCAGTGCCGGTTTCACCGTGCAGGAGCACCGTCGCCGCGGTGGGTGCCACAATCCCAACATAGTCCAAGACCTTGCGCAGACCGGCACTCTTGCCGACGATGTCCTCAAATTGGTGCTCCGGTTCAATTTCCGACTCCAAATAAAAGCGTTCTTCTTCCAGCACGCCTAGTTCAGCAATGCTTGTTCCTGCCAGGCTCTCAAGGTCGGTAAAAGCAACAGTCGCGCCCATATGTTCCTCCGAGGGTCGTTCGCAAACGGCACTTCTTGGCAAACGTCCATATCTAGGCGCGACGATAAAGGAATTCTGAACCGTTGGTAATGTTCGAAACAGTTCAGGCAGGTTAGATTTGACCGTTAAGGAGACCGTTAAGCGAACAACCTT
>DATNLB010000562.1:0-2261 GCA_035603095.1 Candidatus Acidiferrales bacterium | reverse complement strand
CGGCAAAGCCTAGCGAGCAGCCGCGAACCGAGTCTTGCGTGGCGTCCGGTAACGGCCGCTGCGAAGCGTAGACAGGGAGGTTGTAGGCCGGAATGAAGTGAACGGGAAAATAGCCCCGAAATCGATCGTGATCGGAGTAGCCGACCCTATCCCGTAAAGGGGAAGGCGGAATCGCAGTCCACGCTATAGCGAGCGGCCTGAGATGCTCCCGGGGTTCGTACCGCCAGCATGCAACCAAAGGCGTCGACGTGAACAAGGGAGATCCATCCGGTTCAAACGAAAGTTTGTAGGGCCCGACAAGCCGCCAAGGTGAGGAAGGCCTGACGACCGAATGGAAGTCATACTGACTGATAGTACTCGGAGGACGGGAGAGCCGGCCACATGGGGAAGCGGTCAGCGGCAGGTGAATTGTTCTTGGGCAACATGGGCTCCATTCAACGGGAGACACGGCCTTCTATTTAAAGAGAAGATCAGCTGACCATGGAAACGAAACTTGAACAAATAGCAGCGAAAGCTCGACGCGAACCAAAACTCCGCTTCACGTCGCTGGCTCATCACATCACGCGCGATCGGGTGCGGAAGAATCTGTTGCAGATTCCGAAGCGGTCGGCCGCAGGGGTGGATGGGCAGACGGTGGAGGCGGCGAAGAAGAGCTTCGATGGATGGATAGAGCCAGTGCTCCAGTCCATTCACCGCCAAGGATATAGAGCGCCGAATATTCGGCGGGTCTATATCCCCAAGCCCGGCAAGACGGAAAAGCGCCCACTTGGTGTGCCAACTGTCGCCGACCGGGCGCTCCAGCGCAGCACGGCCGAGGTGTTGTCTGCCATCTATGAGCAGGACTTTCTGCCCTGTTCATTCGGTGGCCGGCCAGGCCTCGGCGCTCATCATGCTCTGGCGACCCTCAATGAGGTCATCGCCGGCGGCAAGATTGGGTGGGTGCTGGAGGCGGATCTGAAGAACTTCTTCGGGAGTCTCAATCATGATTGGGTGCTCCGGTTCGTCGCGCATCGGGTCGGTGATCCACGCCTGATCAGTTTGATCCGGCGCTGGCTGAAAGCGGGCGTTCTAGAAGATGGAAAGGTCCATCCGAACGAAGAAGGAACACCGCAAGGTGGATCGATCAGCGTACTGTTGAGCAACCTTTATCTTCACTACGTGCTCGACCTCTGGTTCGAACGCGTGGTGAAGAGCCGGTTGCGGGGCGAAGCCCGGCTGGTGCGCTATATCGATGACTTTGTGATCTGCTTCCAATATCGATCGGACGCCATCCGTGTCCAGGACGCGCTGCGCCTTCGGTTGGGAAAGTTCGGCCTCACTCTTGAGCCGACCAAGACCAAATTGGTTGAGTTTGGTCGGTTCGCGCAGCGGCACGCAGGCAAACACGGCAGAAAACGCCCGGAGACCATCTACTTCTTGGGCCTGACGCTGTATTGCACGCGAAACCAGAAGGGTAACTTCAAGGTTGGGATGCGCACCGAGAAATCTCGCTTGCGGCGCAGCCTTACGTCTCTGCAGGAGCTTATGCGGCAAATACGACATCACACAATCAGTGACCAGGTCGGCGAAATTAACGCCTTCCTGCGCGGCCACTATGCCTACTACGGCGTCGCCGGAAATCTTCGGTGTCTCGTAAAGGTGTACCGTGCCGTGGAGCGTTACTGGCATCGGATGTTGCGCAGCCGCAGCTGGGCCGGACGAGCCCTCAACTGGAGCATGTTCAACCAGATCAAAGAACGGACGCCGTTACTGAGACCAAAGCTGCGCCTCCGTTACCCGGAGCTGCAGGCTTTTGCAGTGCTGTGAATCAACTGCCGAAGAGCGTAGTGCGGTAAATCCGCATGCTACGTTCTGTGGGAGCCGGAGGTGGGCGACTGCCTCCGGCGACCCGGTGGGCGCTCAGTAATGAGCGTCCCTACCGCGATCGTCATTGTCCTGGGCGAGGCCCATCTGCGCCGGATTCTGAAATCTTATGCTCGCTACTATAATGAGTCGCGGACACACTTGGCCTTGGATAAAGATGCGCCGGTTTCTCGCTCGGTTCAGCGAACCGGTGTGATCAGTTCACGCGCCATCCTGAGCGGACTTCATCACCACTACGCCCGTGTTTAAGTTTTAGGTGCACACAGCCAGCGGATAGCCGCGCACGCAAGGCGGCTAAGGCGGTGACGACGGAGGCGCGGGCTCAGGTCCGCGCTCCAGAAGGCTGGTCGCTGAGCAGGCTACGTGCGTTTCTGCGCGCGCGACTTAGCAACCAACCG
>DATNLB010000464.1:0-2904 GCA_035603095.1 Candidatus Acidiferrales bacterium | reverse complement strand
AGTAAGCCGAAGGCGCTTCCGAACTGGATTTGGGAAGTTGATAACGAATACGTCCGCCCACTTGACGAGCCTTTCCACAACCTCTCTTGCGTGCGGCGACTTCAAGTCGAGGGCCATCCCGCGTTTATTTCGATTCGACAGATGCCAGCCGTAGTTCTCCTTCGCGCTCGGGTTCGGGGGGATTTTGTATGTCATGCGGTGCGGATCACCGATTCCGGGGGGTTCAACTTTGATCACATCCGCACCGAAGTCAGAAAGCACGGTCGCCGCTCCCGGACCCGCAAGAAAACTGGCCATGTCCACAACCTTCAGACCTGAAAAAATGGTTTCTTCTGCCATAGCATCTCCTTGATCACTATCTGTTCTAGAACTTCAAGACGAAGCCGGACATCCCGGCCTACCGGCCGCATACCTCATGGCCTCATCGACCCTGAAATTGTGGAGCACGCTTTGCCAGAAATGCCGATGTGCCTTCTTTCTTGTCTTCCGACCCGGCGCAGACCGCAAACAGCGAAGCTTCCAGCAGCAAGCCTTCCGAGACGCTGGCTTCCAGCCCCTTGTTCACAGCCTCGATAGAGAACTTGACGC
Source organism: Candidatus Acidiferrales bacterium (assembly GCA_035603095.1). Lineage (GTDB taxonomy): Bacteria > Acidobacteriota > Terriglobia > Acidiferrales > UBA7541 > Acidiferrum. The sequence goes on along the minus strand of DATNLB010000464.1, from coordinate 2,316 downwards.
CTAGAGGAGCATTGGAAATGATCTGGTTAAGGATGGCTTCGGCCCGCGGGATCAGATTGGAACTCGGAACGATCTCGTTTACTAAGCCGATCCGGTACGCCTCCTGAGCACTGATGACCTCGCCAGTGAGAATGAGTTGCAGCGCCCGACCCTTACCGACCAATCGCGGGAGACGTTGTGTTCCGCCAGCGCCAGGCATGATTCCAATCTTGACTTCGGGTTGGCCAAACTTCGCACCTTCGACCGCGAGTCGAATTGTGCAAGCCATCGACAGCTCGCACCCACCGCCTAGCGCAAACCCGTTCACCGCAGCAATGACCGGTTTGCCAAGATTCTCGATGATCTCCGTAACCTCTTGCGCACGTCGCGTCGCTTCCCCTGCCTCAATTCCCGTGTAATTCGACATTTCGGCGATGTCGGCTCCAGCTGCGAACGCCTTGTCGCCGCTGCCGGTCAAAATAACGCCCCGGATACTGGCGTCATTCCGTGCGTCCTCAAAAGCGGATTTCAGTTCCGCAAAGACTGCCTGCTTCAGGGCGTTGAGCACCTTCGGGCGGTTAAGCGTTACGTACGCGATGGCACCTCTCTTCTCATAGAGAACGTTTTCGAGTGTTAGTCCTGCAACTGCCGTGCTCATAGAATCCTCCCGGTTAACCTTAAGTCAGACAGAGCTGCGTGGAACGCCATCCATTGGGCACCGACACCGAGGATCTGGGTGTTCGCCCAGGTGGAGTAGCGCAGAGTGAATCCGGTTGCGCTTATCTTTTCTGCCCTAACCTTCAACCTCAAAGCGGTATAGGCCGTGATGTCGAGGTGATCGAGCGCCACTAGGACCTGTGGGATTTCCTCGAAGGGTTCCTTAAACTTCACAACGTGATCGAAGTGCCTTTCTCCCTCACCATCTTTGAACATCCGAAACTCGCGATCATCTTCAGCAACAGCGTGACTGCCAGCCTGAATATGCATGGGACGTTCGCTCTGCGGTAAGTGCAAACCGACGGCCAAACTGTCTCAGTCCAGTTCTCATCCAGCGCCGAAAGCGCTGCCGTTGAGACTCTTGCACTTGCTGAGATGGAGTCTGAGCACGGGAATTGTTTGGAAACCGGCGAAGTGCCAACTGGTTAGCACCGGCTAACCTGTTATCACCGCGAGCTTAGCGTAACGGACGATGTGCGCTTTTCCGTTTAGAGCTTCCGTATTCCTGTTCAAGCACTTGCGTTGTGAGGAACAGTCTCAGGCTCGCGGCAAGACAATTGCCCATGACTTCTTAGCAATCGCGCAAGAAGCCGACGCTCGAGGCGATCCACACAACGCAAATGGCAAGCACACGACAATCGAGCACGCTGGGCGTATTCCACCTATTCCTGGTGGCCATTTGGTCCGCGGCCGCTTCGACTGAAACGGCGGCTCAGTCGATGAGTCCTACAAACATCTTTGCGCCCGTCTCGACGCCGGCTAAGTCAATCTTTGGACTATCCATTTTTGTGCTTGCCGTCACCGCAGCCATATTCGTAGTCGTGTTTACTTTGCTCGCTTACTCTGTCGTGAAATTTAGAAAGAGGACCAACGACGACGGGCGCGAGCCTCCTCAGGTGTATGGCAGTAATCAGGTCGAGCTCGCTTGGACCGTAATCCCTGTCCTTATCGTTGTGGCACTGTTCATGGCGACGGCGCGAGTAATTGCCGATGTACAGAAGACCGCACGACCCGACAACGCGATCGAGGTGATCGCCATCGGCCACCAGTTCTGGTGGGAGTATCGATATCCGGCACTCGGAGTCGTGACCGCGAATGAATTGCATGTGCCAGTGAGCGATTCGAACCATCCGACTCCCTCGCTCATCAAGCTGCTGTCAGCGGATACAGATCACAGTTTCTGGGTGCCACGCTTGGCGGGCAAAACCGACCTCATTCCCAATCATCCGAACAGCATGTGGATTGATCCGCATCAAACGGGTCTTTACCTGGGCCAGTGTGCGCAGTATTGCGGGACACAACACGCCAAAATGTTGTTGCGAGTTTATGTTCAGTCGCGGGATGAGTTTGACCGCTGGATTCAGGAACAACGCCGTCCGGCATTCGCCAGTGACGCCGCTTCTAGAGGACAACGAATATTTGAAACCACTGCGTGCATCAACTGCCACACTGTTTCAGGCACGGTGGCTGACGGGCGCTTCGGTCCTGATCTCACTCACCTCATGAGCCGGGACACAATCGCTGCCGGCGCAGCCCCTAATACGCCACAAAACCTTCGGCTCTGGATTCGAAACCCCGAGGCCGTTAAGCCTGGCTCCTTGATGCCAGCAATGGAGTTGA
>DATNLB010000608.1:0-13180 GCA_035603095.1 Candidatus Acidiferrales bacterium | reverse complement strand
CGGTCGGGGCTGAGCCCGATCAATCGACCAACTTGTCGCTGAGCCAGCGGGCGACGACGTTCAGGCCGGCCCACACCAGGCCGGAGGAACTTGCATCGCTCCACCATTCCGGACCGCGATCATGATCGGCCAAGGAGGTTTCCAGTTGCAACTTTGCGGAGGCGAGTTTCATGGGGAGCATCGGATCAAGCGGCTTGGGGTCGGCAGCTTGTTTGAGCTGGTCCAGCATGCGCTGCGGCTGCTTCATGTCGAGCATAGAAATGGGCGAGTGGCAGTAGGGACAGGCCGAGTTGGATTCCAGGTTGATGGACGCCCCACAATTAGAGCAATTCACAAACTGAACGTTCTGCCGCAGCTCCTGGATCTGCGTGGGCGTCAGTCGATGGATGAAATTCTTTTCTTTCAAGAACTCGAGAAAGTTGATGAAGTGACCGTCATCGCTTCCGCATCGCCAATAGGTGAACGGCATGTTTCCCTGTAAGTCGTGCGCCAGCCCCAGCGTCGTGGCGCACCGCGGGCAGCGGAGCGTCTCCGGCAGCGACGGCTTTCCCGGTGTCGAGTGCTCCCCGATAAACTTCATGAGCTTCAGTGTGGAGCCGGGAGAGAGCTTCAAGCTTTCGAAATGATCGAACCAGAACGCCTGGCAAGGGGCGCACACATCGATGGCGACCTGTCCGCCTAAGCGGCCTTCCATCGTCATGGGAGTCATTTCGGTTCCGCAGCCGGGGCACTTCATAGACAAAGATTGTAACTGGCCGCCTCGACCAATGCCTATCGATCGGGAAGGAAGTTCCAAGAAATGCTTGCCAGTCAGAGGTCCGGTCGGGACCGTAGTTGCTGCGTCGTCGCTTCCGACAAACTGTTTTTCGGCGAGCTGGACTCGGGGCCCAGCGTTTGCTCGCATATTCTATTTTTCGTGGTTGAAGGAAAGCGGAAATTCAAAGATCACTTCGCCAACAGGGACGCGCAACATAAACTGGTTTGATTTTGCATCGCGTTCGAACCAGACGTCTCCCGCGGTTTTCTCGTTTGGCTTCAGGTTGCCTTCTCTCAAAGAGAGAGCATTGATTTCCCGGGCCATGCCGACGAGCGCGCCCTGATTTTTCGCGGCGATCTCTTCGCGAGCTTGATGTTGCGCGAGGTAGTTGGGTGAAGGATCAGACGACGGAAGTTTGTAATTCACGGTGTACAGATCGGCGCTGGACGCGGAGGAAGTCCGCTGCGCGCGTACGCTGCCAGTTGGGCCGGCACTGGCCGAAGTCCACAAAATCTGATGATTGGCGGCTTTCGCCACTTCCGCCGGATCCTGATAGCGAAGCGGCTTCGCCATTGGCGCTGTCTCATCCAGCGAGAGCAACCTCGGCAGTACGTAGATCGGTTGCTGGCTGGCGTTGACCACAGCGACATTGGCGCGCATTTTCCATCCCGTGTCCTGCAACGAAACTTGTACGGTGATGCCATTGGCGGTCAGCGATTCCACCAGCTTGTCCCCGTTGGTGAATTCGTAGCTTCCTTTGGATCCAGACTGCCAGCGGGCCACGCCGTTATTCAGCGTGGCATTGTCTGCTGGCGTCAGAGCATCCGCCCTCTTCCGGACTGCCCGCGTGAGATACATGCGCGCGATGTAACCATTCTTGCCATCCACAGTGCGGATATTTACCGTATATCCCTCGTCGTCGGAGAGTACGGCGACTTCCTGGCCGCATTCCAGATTGGCGATGACCTGGAGCGGGAGCGACTGCTCCTGATCGGCGGTCATGGGAACGTTGAGGTACCCATTGCAACTGATTTTGCCGGTGAGCACGGCGCTGCCGAGAGGAGCGGCTGGATTCGCAAGCTCTTCGGCCCGCGAAGATGTACTCAAAACCAAGCTCGCAAGAGCGCCGAGAAGAATGAATTTCCTTGTCATGGTCGCACCCCTTCTCATCCCGGATAAATTTTGAAAGTATTAAGCTCAGCTTCGATTCACATCTTCGCGGTACGGAAGGCTCGCGTCCATAGAGCCTCCGTACCAGAGTACAGGTAATGATTAAGGCACCGGTCGGAAGGGGCCGTTCTCAGTTGCCAGTTTTCAATTCTTGGTTTTTAGTTGTCAGTTCTCAGATGGAAGAGGAGGGGAGATCGATGGAGACTGTTTTCGAGTGGACTGCTCGTCTAGTCGTGACGCTGGCCGTTTGCGCCAACGCGCTTTTTGCCCAGGCGCAGACACAAGGGCCAGCGAAGCCGGCGGGAGATTGCCCGGATATGGCGGAAGCGAAGGCCAGGCTGGAGGCGCAGGAGAAAAGGCTCAAGGACTGGCCGGAACTGGCGCGCTATCGGGATGCCAATGCCAGCGTGGCGGCTCCGGCGAAGAACGAACAACGTGTGGTGTTCATGGGCGATTCCATCACGGACGCGTGGGTGCAGCCCCGGTTCGGCGCATTTTTCCCGGGGAAGCCGTATATCGGGCGGGGAATTAGCGGGCAGACGACACCGCAGATGTTGCTGCGATTTCGCGCGGACGTGATCGCGCTGCAGCCGAAGGTGGTGGTGATTCTGGCAGGCACAAACGACCTTGCGGGAAATACCGGTCTAATCGCGCTGGAGGAAACGGAAGGGAACCTCGCGTCGATGGCGGAGCTGGCCCGCGCCAATGGCATTCGCGTAGTGCTGTCCTCAGTGTTGCCGGTGAGCAACTATGGGCGTGACCGCGATGGCAATCCTCTCGATGTGCGCATCAAGCGTCCGCCGGAGAGAATATTGGAACTGAATGCGTGGATTAGAAAGTACGCCGCAGCGAATGACCATGTGCACCTTGATTATTTCCCGGCGATGGTAGATGAGCACGGCCTTCTAAAGAAAGAGCTGAGCGATGACGGGCTTCATCCCAACGCAGCAGGGTACGCCGTGATGGCTCCGTTGGCAGAGAAAGCAATCCAATCGGCGTTGCGCGAAATGCCAGCGTCGGGCTTTGGCTTCCAATCTCCTGTTCCGGTCGCAAAGCAAACAGAGCAAGAGATAATCAGCGAACTTTACGGCCTTTATTATGTAGATTTGGGTGATCAGGAAATCGGCGAAACAGCGCTGGTCATCAGTCCGGATGGAAGGCCGATTCCGAAAAAGGAGAACGATCCGGAAGCGCCGACTTTGCCAGGTTTTCACTTCCATCGAAAGCATTTCAAGTTCGCGTGGTCCCAGTTTTCGCCGCAAGGCTTTGCGTTCCGCACAGTGAGTATCGATGGGGTCGCAATCCTTCACCACGAACTCGCGGCAGTGCCAGGGGATGTTGCCAAGTCCGTGAGTGAATTCCACGCCTTGGCTCCTGTAGTATGTCCGTCATGGGCAAAGGGCGCCTGGAAGCTTTCAGCGACGGCGTAATCGCGATCATCATCACCATCATGGTGCTGGAAATGAGGGTGCCGCAAGGCGAAAGCGTTGCGGTGTTGCGCCCGCTGCTTCCGGTTTTCCTGAGCTACGTGCTGAGCTTCTTGTATGTAGGGATCTACTGGAACAATCACCACCATATGTTGCATGCCACGACTCGCGTCACCGGGCCGATTCTATGGGCGAATCTGCACTTGCTGTTCTGGCTGTCCCTTTTCCCGTTTGCCACGGGTTGGATGGGCCAGAATCACTTTGGGCTTCCGCCCACTGCCCTTTACGGTTTCGTCTTGTTGATGGCTGGCATTGCCTATTTCATCCTGCAGCAAGCCATCATCGCTTCGCAGGGGCCAGGCTCGGTGCTCCGCAAGGCGATTGGAAGTGACTGGAAGGGAAAGCTCTCGCCGCTCTTGTATGTGGCCGGGATATTCAGCAGTCTTTTTTCGTCCTGGACGGCCCAGGCGATCTACGTCTTCGTCGCGGTTCTCTGGCTCATCCCCGATCGGCGCATTGAGCATGCGCTGCGGCAGACGGCGGGTGGGCCATAGACCGAGCCTCCGGAAAGATTCGGGTGCCGCATACGCCAGTTTTGCGTGTGCAGGTTTTGACGTTCCTTTTCCCGTCTTTATCTCTCGTATTTAACACGACTTATTTGTACATGAACACGTAACTTGACCGCGACGGAGTGCTGCGTTAGGGTGTAAAGAGTTTCTCCCTGAGTGAATCGTAAAGCGGCCACGCATAAGCAGGAGGAATCCCATCGGCCACCCGGTTCCGGTAACAGGAAAACCTTCCAATTGGATGCGTCGTACCGTACACATCTCTGGGCAAATCGAACCCTTCTTTGGCACGCTGGATGAGAACGTGCGCGTGCTGGAAGATGCGCTGCGTGTGCGCACGCATCTCCACGACACGCGGCTGACCATCGAAGGCGAGCAGGACTGCGTCGACCAGGCCGTGAAGATCGTGGAGGAGTACAACCACCTAACCCGGCATGGACGCACGCTTTCCGCCGCGGAAGTGAAATCGCTGATGCGCGTGGCGACCGAAGAACCGCATGAATCGCCACGCGGAATGTTTGAGCACAGCCGGGTGCGCTCCTTCGGCAAGAAGCAAGTGACGCCGAAAAACGCCAGCCAAAAGCGGTACATGGAAGAGATCGAGAAACACGACATGATGTTCGGCATCGGCCCGGGCGGCACCGGGAAAACCTACATCGCCGTGGCGATGGCAGTCAGCGCACTTCTGACGAAGCAAGTAAATCGCATCATCCTGGCGCGGCCTGCAGTGGAAGCGGGCGAGCGGCTGGGATTTTTGCCGGGCACGCTGCAGCAGAAGATCGATCCGTACATGCGGCCGCTGTACGACGCGCTATACGACATGCTCGATGCGGACAAGCTGGAGCGCTTTTTGGAAAAGGGAATCATCGAAGTGGCGCCGCTGGCGTTCATGCGGGGCCGCACATTGAACGATTCGTTCGTGATACTCGACGAAGCGCAAAACACCACGAGCGAGCAAATGAAGATGTTCCTCACCCGGCTGGGCTTCAACTCCAAGGCAGTGATTACCGGCGACGTGACGCAGATCGACCTGCCGCAAGGGAAGAAATCCGGCTTGGTCGAAGCGCTGGAAGTTTGCGGGAAGATCGAGGGGATCGGCGTGGTGCAGTTCGGAGAGAAGGACGTGGTGCGGCACAACCTGGTGCAGCAGATTATCCGCGCCTATGAAGAGTATGATGTAGTTCACCCGCAGCGCGGCGGAAACACCGCGAACGGCAAAGCGGGAACGCCAACGAGAGAATCCGGTAAAGAACGGGAAAAAGAAATACAGCAAGGATGATTGTGAACCGCCAGCGGGCGGAGCGCCTGGCGCGGCGTCCACTCGAATCTTTTCTGCGCCGCGTGAAAACCGAACTGGGGTTGCAGGAAGCGGGCCTGACGGTTTGCCTGGTGAGCGATGCAGAGATCGCGCGGATGAATGAGAAGTTTCGCAAGAAGATGGGTCCCACCGACGTGCTCTCTTTTCCCGCGGTGGTGCGGCGAAGGCCGGTGCGGCTGCTGCGCGGCTCGAGCAGGCCGAAGGCTGGCGAATACCTCGGCGATATTGCCATTTCACCGTCGACGGCTCGACGCTACGCAAGGAAAAACGGGCGAACTCTCTCGAGTGAACTTCAAGTGTTGATCCTCCATGGTGTTTTGCACTTGCTGGGCTACGATCACGAAACCGACCATGGCCAGATGGATAAAATTGAGCAGAAGCTGCGCAAGCGCTTCGGGTTGACGTGATGAGTCTAAGCGGGTGCTTCGTGTTCATTGCCGCGCTGGATGGTCTCAGGCTGCCCGTTGTATTTTCGTACTGGCTCTACGTGTTCAGCGTCGTGCTGGTAGCGTTTACTCTGCCCATTTTCTCCTACCTGACGCTGATTTACCGCGAACTGGGCCGCATGACCACGGGCCGCATCCACCAGCATCTGGAGATCTTTGAATCGGAGATCGAGCCAAAGCTGAAAATCAATCGCCGTAGCGGCGGGCGGACCTTTCGAATCCTCGGGCACTTCTGGCTGGCGTTCCTGGTGCTCGAGACGACGCGAGGAGTCGTGTACTTCGTCACTGGTACCTGGGAATCTTTCGTTGAGTTCTTCGTATTTCTTGTGCTGGAAGTCGTCGTTGCAATGCACTTTATCCCGGACATGTTGTTGTACCGCACCACAGGGCGCTGGCTGCTGCCTCTTTTGCCGCTGGTTCGCGGGGCCATGTGGTTCGTCTGGCCGGTGCGCGTATTCCTGGAAGGCGCGGAATCGCTGGCCCGCATTTCGGAACACGAGGCCGAAAAGACCGAGGAGCAGCGCACCGAAGAGGGCATCGAAGCGCTGGTGGAAGCCGCGGAAGAAGAAGGCATCATCGAGCCGGAACAGGCGGACTTGATCGAGCAAGTCGTGGAATTCAGCGACAAACGGGTGCGCGAAGTGATGACTCCGCGGCCCGACATTGTGGCCATGCCTGGGGACGCCACGCTCGAAGACCTGCACGCGAAAGTTGTCGAGACGAAATTAAATAAGATTCCCGTGTATGAGAACACGCTCGACGATATTTTCGGCGTCGTTTACTCGCAGGACCTTTTGCAAATCGCGGACCAGGATTTGCTGAAGCGCAAAGTGCGCGAACTGGTCAAGCCCGTTCTCTTCATCCCGGAAACGAAGATTGGTTCGGAGTTGCTGCGCGAAATGCGCCAGAAGGGGCAGCCGCTGGCGGTGGTGATCGACGAGCATGGAACCGTGGCGGGCATTGCGACCGTGGAAGATCTGGTGGAAGAGATCGTCGGAGAAAGCGGAAACGCAGGAAAGCCTCCGGCACCGGATGTAGTGCGCGAGCCGGATGGAGGATTGGTCATGCGCGGCAGCATGCGAATCGGCGAAGTGGAGGAATTACTTGGCGTGCAGTTCGGTGACAAGACGGATGAGGCGGTAACCACTCTGGCAGGTTTGCTGAGCCATGCTTCCGGCAAAGTGCCCGCGCCTGGTGACAAGATCGACTTGGCGGATCATCGCTTCGAAGTTCTGGAAGCAAACCAGAGAAAAGTACTGCGCGTGCGGATTCGCAGGCAGATGAAGGCTGTGCCCACGAAGCGGTAGTGTTCGCAGAATCAGGAACCCAGGCAGGTATCAGACGACACCGAGGATGCGAAAGATCGCAGAGAAGAGTGACCAGTGGAGAAAGAAGAAAAGCTGGAGAAAAAAGCGTTCCGGTCTGGGTTTGTAGCAGTTGTGGGGCGGCCGAATGCGGGGAAGTCCACGCTTGTGAACCGGTTGGTCGGGCAGAAGATCGCGATCGTTACTTCCAAACCGCAGACCACTCGCAATCGCATTCAGGGAATTGTGACCAAGCCGCAAGGGCAAATCGTGTTTATCGACACGCCGGGCCTGCACGAAGCCGATTCGGCGCTGGGACGGCAGATGATGCAGGAAGTGGCGGCAGCGCTGGAGGGGATCGACGTGCTGTTGCTGATGGTCGATGCCAGCCGGATGCATCCGCATGCGGACGATTTGCTGCTGGAAAAGGCAAAGAGGTTTCGCGGGAAAACGATTCTGGCGCTGAACAAAGTCGATCGGTTGCCGAAGCCCAAACTTCTGCCGCAAATCGATGCTTTTGCGAAAGCCTTCGATTTTGCCGCGATCCTGCCCATCTCCGCGCTGAACGGCGCGGGCTGTGAAGAACTTCTTGGCGAGATTCTGAAGCAGTTGCCGGAAGGAGAGCCATACTTCCCCGAAGATCAGGTGACCGACCAGCCGGAACGATTCCTGGCCGCGGAGATCATTCGCGAAAAGGCTATTCAGGTGATGTACCACGAAGTGCCTTATGCGCTCGCAGTGGTGGTTGAAAAATATGAGGAGACTCCCAAGCTGCTGCGCATCGAAGCAGTCATGAATGTGGAGCGCGATTCGCAGAAAAAAATACTGATCGGCCACAAAGGCGAGATGCTCAAAAAGATTGGAACGGAAGCGCGCAAAGAGCTAGAGGCCATCCTCAGCAGCAAGATTTACCTTGGACTGTTCGTGAAAGTAGCACCGGATTGGCGGGAAAATCCCCAAAAGGTTCGTGAACTCGACTGGCGCTATCAACTGGAAGGGCTTGCCAGCGAGTTGGAAGAAAAAGAATAAGAAACATTCGTCTGGGAAGGATCGTGAATTCGGGTCTTGCCATAATGGAAGAAGCCCAGGGTTTTTAGATTGCGAGACTAATATTCCGACGGGGCTCCCTGACGCCCGTATCCCCCGAAAGACCAGCGCACGCCAAAGGTGGCATAGAGACCATTCGGACCATTGGTGCGAAGGTCCGCCGTGCCTAGGGATCCGCTATAACGTCCGAGCCAATCCACCTGATGTTGCGTCGCGCGCAATTCGAAATTTCTCGGCAACTGAAAACCGATTCCAATCGAACGGTCGTAAGCAATCGGCGTCATGGATGCGGTGTAGGTGAGCTGGGGGATATTTCTTCCGAAGCTGAATCTCGGCTCGAAAAATAGAAAGAAGTGCCGCGCCACCGTGCGGCCCAGCGGCTGAAGCTCAACGTATCCGCTGAATAGATAGCGTGCGTAGGCCGTGCACGCGGAGGCTGTCCCGCCCGCACTGGCTGGCTGAGGAAACATGCAACGTCCGAGATCCGGTTCGTTGTGCGACGGTGCCACGGAGAAATCCGTATACCCGCGGACCCAGTTATGCGGGAGAAATGTCCGCGGTTGCGCCACGAAGTCAGATTGACGGCCTGATTCCGTGATGGTGTTTTGCGCCTGCGCGGCAAAAACGGAGACGGCCAAGATTGCCGTCAAAAAAACAGCGGTTCTCATCATCGGGGACTCTCCCAGTTTCCGACGTGCGTCCTAAGGCGATGGGCCGGCCGGTGAGGCTGGTGCAGAGTTCAGTGAATGAAGCGGCGGTGGACCATGAGCGTCCTCGCAAGCTCCGCTGATCCAGTCCGTCTTCCGAAAAGTGAGACACCGGTTGGGAGGATTTTACACGAATTCGCTGTCTCGCAGGAAACGAGAAATGCGCGAAGCGTGACGGTTACGCTACCGGTTCGGCAAGTTTTAGTCGGGGGCAGCGATTCCCAGAGATTTCATCTTGCGGTAGAGGTGGCTGCGTTCCAGGCCGAGGGCTGTTGCCGTTTGCGTCATGTTCCAGCGGTGCTCCTGCAATTTCCGCAGTATAAATTCCCGCTCGTAGGCGCTGCGCGCTTCGTGCAGCGTCGAGTAAGGATGGTGGGGGCTTTCCGCGGCGCCGCGAAAGAGTTCGGGCGGGAGGTGATGCGGCTCGATGCGCGCCTGCGGGCAAACGATGACGAGCCGCTCGACGAGGTTTCGCAGTTCGCGAACATTTCCCGGCCAGGGGTAGCGGATAAGGATTTCCATGGCGGAGTCGCTGAGCTCGCGCGTTTTCTTTCCGTAGGCCGAGCTGAATTCGCTCAGGAAATATCTTGCCAGCGTGGGGATATCCTCCCTGCGGTCGCGCAAGGCCGGCACGTAAAAGGGAATCACGTTCAGGCGATAGAAAAGATCCTGGCGAAAGGAGCCGCGCGCGATTTCCTGTTCGAGATGCTTGTTCGTTGCGGCGATGACGCGCACGTCGACGCTCAAGGTGGCGTTGGAGCCCACGCGCTCGAAGCGCTGTTCCTCGAGTACCCGCAGAACTTTCGATTGCGTGCGCAGGCTCATGTCGCCGATTTCATCGAGGAACAGCGTCCCGCCGTCGGCCTTTTGAAATTTACCGATCTTGTCTTCCGTCGCGCCGGTAAAGCTGCCCTTAATGTGCCCGAAGAGCTCGGACTCGATCAGTTCCTCAGGAATGGCCGCGCAATTGACTTCCACGAAAGGGCCCTTGCTGCGAAGGCTCGCAGCGTGCAACGCGCGCGCCACCAGCTCTTTGCCCGTACCGCTCTCCCCGTAGATCAGCACGCGGCCGTTGGTCGGCGCCGTGACGGTAATCTGCTGGCGCATCGCTTTCATGGGAACGCTGTCGCCGATAACCTGGTAGCGATAACCCAGTTCGCTGCGCAGCACTTGGTTTTCGTCTTCGAGGCGGCGCTGTTGAATGGCGTTGCGAACCAGGACGATGATCTTCTCAAGCGAAAGGGGTTTCTCGATGAAATCGAAGGCGCCGAGCTTTGTAGCCCGCACGGCCGTCTCGATTGTGCCGTGACCGGAAATCATGATGACCGCGGGCGGCCGCGGGGACGCTTGCAATCGGCTTAGCGCTTCGAGGCCGTCGATGCCCGGAAGCCAGACGTCCAGGAGAACGACCTCGAAATCACCTGCGGCGGCGCGCTCCAGGGCTTCCTCAGCGGAACCCACAGCTTCCACGTGGTAGCCCTCGTCCTCGAGAATCGATGAGAGAGATTCGCGAATGCCAGCCTCGTCGTCCACGACGAGGAGATGCGGTCCAGGGTTCATCGGGTCGCGTCCGATCCATTGTGGTCGGCGAGGGAGGCGGGCGTCAATTCCGCGACTGGGAGTTCAACGAGGAAGCGAGAACCTACCGGAAGGTTGTCCTCGACGTGGATACTGCCGCCGTGTTCGGCCACGATGCGAGCGGCAATAGCCAGGCCGAGTCCGGTTCCGCGGTCCTTGGTCGAGAAATGCGGCAGGAAGAGTCTGTCCTTGTCTTCTGGCGAAATGCCGGTGCCGCTGTCCGAGACGCAGATCACCACGGTTTCCGCATCGGAATGGGCTAGCGTCGAAACCACGATTTCCCGGAACGCCGAGTTCTCCAGGGCTTCCGCGGCATTGTCGATGAGATTCACGACGACGCTGCGAAGCAGCCCGCCGTCGGCGCGGACGGCCGGCAGATTCTCGGCAAGCGCCGTCTTGAGCGTGATGCCATCGAGCCGTCCGGAGAATACTTCCACGGCCTGATGGACGATGGTGTTGGCATTGGTGGGTACGAGCTTCGCAGTAGGGAAGCGCACGAATTGCGAAAACTCGTTGACCAGTGCGGCGAGCGTGGAAACTTCCCGCTCGATCAAGCGCGAACATTCCTGGACCAACTTGGCCAGCTCCGAATAACGCGTCGCCGCCGATTGAGAGATGTCGCGCCGCTCCAGGAATCGCAGCAAACGCTGGGCGGAAAGCTGAATCGGAGTCAGCGGATTTTTGATTTCATGGGCGATGCGCCGCGCGACTTCCTGCCACGCCGCCGATTTCTGTGCGCGGAGCACTTCCGTCAGATCGTCCAGGACGAGGACGTACCCGGTGTTCGCGCGGCGCGGGCCCAGCGAACTCACCGTGACTGCGAGGTGCAGCACGCGTCCCGAAGCGACTGTCTCGATCTCCCGGGAAACCACTCCCATGCGCAGGGATCTGCGCATCAGGTAGTGCACGATGCGAGCCGCATCCGCGCCGAGAAGCCCTTCGAGAGAGTGAGAGTCAGAACTGCCGGCGCCGAACATTCTCGAAACCGAAGTATTCACACGAAGAATGGCGCCCGCGGCGTCGAGCGAAATAACCCCAGTAGGAATGTTCTCCAGAACGGTTTCCATGAGCTGGCGCCGCCGCTCGAGTTCCTGCACCGCTTGCTGGAGATTCCGGGTGAACTGATCGATTTGAGAGCGGCTGTCGCGCAGCTGCGTGGTCATGGTATTGAAGGAGCGCACCAGGATTCCCAGTTCATCCTGAGCTTGCTCCGGGACCTGGTAATCAAAGTTGCCGGAGGAAACCTCCCGCGTCCCTTCCGCAAGGGCCTGAATGGGGACGGTGACTTGCTTTGCCAGAAACAGCGCCAGCCACATGACCGCGGAGAGCAGCAGCACCGTGAAAAGAAGTAGAATCTCTAGCATCTGCCGCTTTAGTGCGCGCAAGTCCTGCTTTTCCTGGTAATACTCGCGCGTCTGGGATTGAATGGCCGTCAGCCGCTCGATAACGTCGGAGCTCGTGCGATATCCGGCAACGGCAAACCCTCCTGCCTTGCCTTCTTGTAATGGCGGGACGCGAGCGGCAAAGTATCTCCTTCCGCCGGCAGCCCAAACTTCCACTCCACTCTGCAACGTTCGCAAGTACTGGCCTGGAACATCCGGCTGCACGCAAATCGCGCCGGTGCGATCCGCCGGCAGGTCTTCGCAAACGATGCCCCCCCGTATCACTTTACCGTCGCCATCCAGAATCCAGACCGCATCCGCGCCCTTCGCGAAGACACGTTGCAGGAAATCTGCGCTGGGACCGTTGGCCTCTGCTTGCGCCGCCGAAGCCAACCCGCGAAGCCGCGGCAGTTGCGCCCGCCCTAGATCACTCAGGAGTTTCTGCGTCTCGTCGGAGGCGATCTCGAGTGGTCTGGGGAACCACAGCAACAGACTGCGATTGATCAGCGAGTAGCTGACGATGAACATGAAGATGATCGGCAGAAGGGAAATGGCCATGGCGCCGACAACCATCTTCGTCTTAAAGCGAGCCCCGAGTTGTTCTCGGCGGCGTTCCACCCAGAGACGCAGGATGGTGCGCGCGAGGATGAGGCCGAAGACGAGAAAAGCGGCGGTGATAAAACTGGAGACAGCGTAGAGCACCATCACGGCTCGCCAGCTCTTGGGCTCAAATGGTACGTTGAGCGATCCGAAGGTGAAGACCGCGGCCAGCAGCAACGTCAGAAGTATTCCGCCGATGGCGAGACCCCAGCGCTGTTTGCTGTCTAATCGGCTCATGAATTGACCATCACCCAATTACGTGGTGAACTATGGACCGGGCATGGAAAGCCGCAAATGCCACGCACGCCGTGGACATTTTTCGTCAGCGGCGTCAGCCCATCAGCGGAATGCGTCCCTGTTGCTCGTGCAGACATCTCTTTGGCACGATAGCCAGCGTACGGAGGCAAGTCAAGATTTCTACCAGCCCTCTCCTTGCAGGACCTGCCCTTTCGGGCAGGTATTAGCCATTTCAGAACGGCCGGCGAAATTCTGGCTACCTTCCACTGCTCGATTTGCTAAGGTGAGCGCTGGGTGCAAACCCGCCGGGAGTACTGCGGATGTCCGTCCGTTTAGGCGAAATATTAGTTAAAGAAAGCCTGATCACGCAGGACCAGCTCCAAAAAGCGCTCGAGTTTCAGCGCGCTAATGGAGGCAAGCTGGGAAGCTGCCTGACCAAGATGGGCTTCATCACCGATGATGACATCACCGGCGTTCTCTCGCGTCAATATGGGGTTCCCTCCATCAACCTGAAGTATTACGAAATCGATCCCAACGTCATCAAGCTTATTCCGCAAGACACGGCATCGCGCTACCAGGTCATCCCGCTGTCGCGCGTCGGCTCCGTTCTCACCATCGCCATGACGGATCCCACCAACGTG
>DATNLB010000520.1:0-6961 GCA_035603095.1 Candidatus Acidiferrales bacterium | reverse complement strand
CACTACAACAGACGAACGCTCGTATGCCTTGCGGGCAAACATGACAGTTAGAGAATGGCTAACGGGCGCTGGCAGCGATTGGCGGGGGGACAGTGGAGGAAGTAAACTGTTAGAGATGACGCGGACGATTGAAGAGCTGATTCCGGATTACCTGCGCGGGCTGCCGGTGTATGTTCCGGGAAAACCGATTGAAGAAGTGGAGCGGGAGCTGAAGATTCATGCGGTGAAGCTCGCTTCGAATGAAAATCCGCTGGGGCCTTCGCCGAAAGGGATGGCGGCGGCGCGGGCGGTGCTGGGGGATTCGAACCGTTACCCGGATGGCGGGACGCACTTGTTGCGGGAGGCGCTGGCGGAACGGCGAGGAGTTTCGCTGGAAGAAATTTTCGTGGGGCTGGGCTCGAGCGAGATTATCGATCTGGCGTCGCGGGTGCTTTTGCGCGCCGGGTTGCAGGGGCTGACTTCGCACGGAACGTACGCGCCGTTTTCAGTGGCGATTCGCGCGAGCGGCGCGGAGCTGGTGCTGGTGCCGCAGCGGGAGTTTGCGTTTGACCTGAAGGCCATGGCGAAGGCCATCACGCCGAAGACGGGCGTAATTTATCTGGCAAATCCGAACAATCCGACGGGCAGCGCGTTTGGGAGCGAAGAACTTGACGAGTTTCTCGCGGCGGTTCCGGACGGGGTGCTGGTGGTGCTGGATGAAGCGTACATCGACTACGCGATGAGCATGGGCTTGCGGGATGCGGTGGAGGCTTATCGCAAGAGGAAGAATCTGCTGATCCTGCGGACGTTTTCGAAGGTTTATGGATTGGCGGGACTGCGCATCGGGTATGCCATCGGGCGGCCGGAGCTGCTGTCCGCGATGAATAAATTGAGGACGCCATTCAATACGTCGGGAGTGGCGCAGGCTGCGGCGCTGGCCGCGCTGGATGATAACGAACACGTGACCCGGTGCATCGAAACGAATGCGCGGGAGCGAAAGCGCTTGACCGAGGGATTGGCGAGGCTGGGTTTCCGGCCGGTGCCGAGCGAGGCGAATTTTGTGTTTATTGTAGCGGGTCCGGAAGCGCAGGCGATGAGCGATGACCTGCTGCAGATCGGCGTGATCGTGCGGCCGCTGGGATGGATGGGATTTCCGGAAGCGATCCGCATTTCGGTGGGGACGGCGGAAGAAAATGACAAATGCTTGTCGGCCATGGCGCGGGTGATCTTGAAGCGCGCGGGCAAAGGCGAACTCGCGGCGCGATGAGAGTACTGCTCCCGAGTGGCGCGAATGATTTCAAGCACGCCGTCACGCAAGCCAGCGGTGACGCGATTCTCGAACTCCTGAAAAAATACAAGAGTATTGCGGTGGTGGGATTGTCTTCGAATCCGACGCGGCCGAGTTTTGGCGTGACGGAATACATGCAGTGTGCGGGCTACCGGATTATTCCGGTGAATCCGAACGAGAGGGAAGTGCTGGGGGAGAAGAGTTACGCGCGGCTGGAAGATGTGCCGGATAAAATAGAAATTGTGAATGTTTTCCGGCGGGCGGAGGATGTGGCGCCGGTGGTGGAGAGCGCGATTCGCGTTGGGGCGAAGGTGGTCTGGATGCAGTCGGGAATTGAGAACGAAGCCGCGGCGGAAAATGCGCGGACGGCGGGGATGGTGGTGATCGAGGATGCTTGCATCTTGGTGGAGCATCGGAGGAGAGTTGGAGAGCTGAAGCGATAAGGGAGTGACAATTCGCATTTATAGGCGGCCCGCGGCTATGTTGCGCGGGGTTTTTATTTCTGGGGAAAAGAAAGAAAAGGATTTAGCAGAGGAAGAGAAGGGGAGACGCAGAGGGCGGAGAGAAGAGAGGAGGAAGGAGGAAGGAAGGAGAGTCAGCGGGGGAGGGGGAAGACCAGGAGATTGCGTTTGCCGGTGATGACTACGGCTAGGGAGTGGCCGTCGGGAGAGATGGCGAAATCGCGGAAGCTGAGGCCGTGAAGGATGGAGATTGGCGCGGGCTGAGAAATGGGGATTTCGTGACTCGCGGGAACTGGTTGGAGGGGAGGGAGGTCGATCCAGACTAGATCACCGGATTTCTTTTCGAGGGCGCGCTTGAGGAGGATGCGGGATTCGTCGGGCGACCAGCGGAAGACGCCGAGGCCGATGCGAAGACGGGCCACACGATTGGGTGAAGTGAGATCGCGAATTTCGAGAATTTCCTTGTCAATGAAATAGGCGACTTTTTTGCCGCTGGGGGAGACGCTAAGTCCACCTTCGTAACCCTCGAGGGTGGCAAGCTCCCTGTCGTTATCGGTGAAGAGATCAAGGCGCTGGAGGCGATTGGGGCCGTTCATGTTGCGATCTTGCTCGACCGCCACGATTGAAACTGTTCCCGGAATGGCGGAGACGTCGCGGAAAGTGCGGCCATCTTGAGGAGACTTGAGGGGGCCGATATCGACGCGGGTGGATTTCAGGGAGAAGAGCAGGCGGGGCTTCACGGATTCGGACAGGAAATTGATGGTGGCATTGTCGGGAAGAAAGAAGGCGTCGACGGCATCAGGGATCACGCTGTCGCCTTTGTTGATATGGATTTCCTTGCCGGAGTCATCGAAGAGCAGCGTTTGGAAGGAGTCCTCAGTTTTGCCGGCGTCGTCCAGAACCGTTGTGGTGAGGAGCTGCGCGAGGATGAAATGGCCGTTGGGGGACCAGCGGAAAGAGTCGATGAGATAGCTGAAAGATTGCGCGCCGCGTGTGTATTTTTGTCCTTCGAGGAGGCGGCGGCGCTTGCCGTTTGCGTCCTGGAGCCAGATGTCGTCGTGTTCGAGGGCGTCGTAGACTTTTGTTTTCACTTTGCGATAGACGGAATAGACGATGCGGCTATCGGGGGCGTAGGCGAAGGCGGTGACTTCCTCGTCGATGGATTGGAGAGGCTTGTCGAGGTTTTGGGAGCGGGCGGACGGCAAAGAACAGCACCCCACGAGCGCGCACACCAGCGAACAAAGACGGCGGAGCCAGCGAAAGCGGCTGCGAGAGCAGGTGCAAGTCATGGCTTCGGATGCGGGCCAGTATATTCCGAGCAGCAGGGTTTTTGGGTGGGCGTGAATTCCATAAGTTCGACGCGGGTGTCGTCGGGGTCGTAGAGATTGAGCTGCCATTTGCCGTCGCGGCCGATTTTGGGTTGTTCGTTGCCGCTCCAACCGTTTTTGCGAAGTTGCGCTTCCGCGGCGTGGATGTCTGGGACGCCGAGGGCGATGTGGTTCATGACGCCTAGAGTGTGATGGTCCGCGTTGGCTGGGACGTTGAGCATGTATTCGATCCAGTCGGTGCCATCGGGGACCTGCATGTCCACCCAGTTGTCTTCGCTTTCCTTCATCCCGCCGTGCCAGTAAACGTGGAAGCCGAGGAGGTCCCTGTAGAAGCGATCCTCGGCGGCGCGGTCCTTGACGATAAAGCCGGCGTGAAGCATGCGCGTGCTGAGGTTTCCGACGGGGGCCTTGGACTCCGTGAGAGGGTGAAACTGCACGAAGGCGATGGGATTACCCTCGGGGTCGCGCAGTGAGAAATACGCGACAGAGTTGATGTCCCGGCCGACGGGGCCAACCGCGACGTTATGGGCAACGAGGTAGCTGCGCATGCGGGCAAGGTCGGGTGTGGCAAAGGCGATTTCGGCGAGCAAGTTTGTGGGAGGGGCAGAGGCAGAGGCAGAGGCTACTTCTGACAACTGACTTTGCTGGTGGTCGTTGACGATGACACACGGGTTCACCATGCCCGTGCAACGCGCCTTGCCGGGTGTCATGCCCAGAATTCGACTGTAAAAATCAAGCGACTTGTGACGATCGGTGGAATAGATGCGGACGTGCGCGATGCCGGTGATGGGCGGGCGCGTAGGCTGGTCTTGGGCGGCGAGCGGAAAGGAGATGAAAGTGGCGGTGAGGGCAAGAACAAGAGCTACGCGTTTCATGAGAGTTCCTTGAAAGTTTGGTGCACCGCGCGATTCTATCTTACGGGAGTGGCCGAGGTGCAAACTGATCATGGATGTTGTCCGGGATGCGGGCCGGTGTACTCGGAGCAGCAGGGTTTTTGGGTGGGGGTGAATTCCATGAGTTCGACGCGGGTGTCGTCGGGGTCGTAGAGATTGAGCTGCCATTTGCCGCCGCGTCCGATCTTGGGTTGTTCGTTGCCGGTCCAACCGTTCTTGCGAAGTTGCGCTTCTGCGGCGCGGATGTCGGGGACGCCGAGGGCGATGTGGTTCATGACGCCGAGTGTGTGATGGTCCGCGTTGGAGGGAACGTTGAGCATGTATTCGATCCAGTCTGTTCCATCGGGAACCTGCATGTCCACCCAACTGGTTTCGTCGTCTTTCCTTCCGCCTTGCCAGTAAAGGTGGAATCCGAGGATGTCTTTGTAGAAGCGGTCCATAGCGGCGCGATCGCGAACCACGAAACCGGCGTGAATCAAGCGCGAGCTCGTCTGATTTTGGGAAGGCGGTCGCTGGGACAGCTTTTGTTCATCGTATTGGATAAACCCAATGTGATGACCGTCCGGGTCATCCAAGAAGAATTGCGCGTAAGCATTCTCGGGTCCCCGGTGGATAATTTCGCTGCAAGAAACTTCACGTGACTTTAAATATGCGCGCATAGCCTCTGCGTCCGAGGTTTCGAAGGTGACTTGAATGCTGTTGCCTGCCGCTAAGTCTTCTTTAACAACGCTGTCGGGATGACCCACAAGGACGCTCAATTGCTGGTGTGGATTTACTTGGATGAGATCAGTGCAGATTGACGCGCAAAATATCATGCCACCTCCGAATCCCAACTTTTCGTGGTAAAACGCAATCGCTTCCTTCGGCGGCGACACGGCAAGCGAGACAATTCCAATGCCTGAAATGTGGGGACGCTTGGGCGTATCGCTATCCGATGCTGCGGCGCAGCAGAGGAGAATGGCGAAGAGGAGCACTGAACGCGTCATCGAGTCACCTTAGGTTTCGCGAGACGTCTTAGATTTTAGCTTATGGATTTCTTCGAGGCGCTGCCGGAGGCGCTGCTCGAAGCCCTGGTCGGTGGGCTTGTAGTAGGTGCGGCCGGCGAGATTGTCGGGGAGGCAGGTCATGTCGGTGACTTTATCATCGAAATTGTGGGCGTACTTGTAGCCTTGGCCATAGCCGATGTTTTTCATCAATCCTGTGACGGCGTTGCGGATGTGGAGAGGCACGGGTTCAGCCTCGGTTTTGTGAACGTCATCGATGACCTCGCCGTAGGCAGTGTAAATGGCGTTGGATTTTGGCGCGAGCGAGAGATAGACGGCGGCTTGGGCGAGGGCCAGATGGCCTTCGGGGGCGCCGAGGAAATCGAAGGCATCTTTCGCGGCTAGCGTGATGGCGAGGGCGCCGGGTTCGGCGAGGCCGATGTCTTCGCTGGCCATGCGGACCATGCGGCGGGCGAGATAGAGAGGATCTTCGCCGGATTCGAGCATGCGCCCGAGCCAGTAGAGGGCGGCGTCGGCATCGGAGTTGCGGACGGATTTGTGCAGGGCGGAGATGAGGTTGAAATGCTCCTCGCCCGCTTTGTCGTAGCGGAGGAGTTTTCTTTGCAGGACGTCTTCGAGGAGTTCCGGGGTGATGATGCGCGCGCCAGCATCGTTCGAAGGCGCGCTACGGACGGCGAGCTCGATCGTGTTGTAAGCGGCGCGGGCGTCGCCATTCGCGAAGGAAGCGATGCGAAAAAGGATGTCGTCGGAAGCTTCGATGGATTCGTTTCCGTAACCGTGTTCTTTGTCGTTGAGGGCGCGGCGGAGAAGTTCAGCGATTTGCGGCGTGGTGAGCGGATCGAGGACGTAGACCTTGGTGCGGGAGAGCAGCGGCGAGATTACTTCGAAGGAGGGATTCTCGGTGGTGGCGCCGATGAAGATGATGTGGCCGGCTTCGACGTGGGGGAGGAAAGCGTCTTGCTGCGCTTTGTTGAAGCGGTGAACCTCGTCGACGAAGACGATGGTGCGATGGCCGGAGCGGGATTTTCTCTCGGCCACAGCCATGACTTCCTTGATCTCCTTGATGCCGGCGAGAACGGCGCTGAAGGAAACGAATTCGGAACTTGTCAGGCGCGCGATGAGGCGCGCAAGCGTGGTTTTTCCGCAGCCCGGAGGGCCCCAGAAGAGCATGGAACCGAGGCTGTCATTTTCGATCTGCACGCGAAGCGATTTCCCGGGACCGAGCAGTTTTTCCTGGCCGATGAATTCATCGAGCGTGCGCGGGCGCATGCGTTCGGCGAGCGGCTGGTTGGCTGCGGGAACGTCGGGTTCCGGTGCCGGTGGCGGCAATTTTGAGAAGAGGCTCACGTTATTTTAGGCGGCCGCGCAGAAGCACAAGTTTGGATGCCCGAGGCTGGCACGGAGTTTCTTTGACGAGCGGCTTCGTAAAAAACGACGGCAGCCGCGGCGGCGGCATTCAAGGATTCGATGCCGCTGGCCATGGGGATGCGGATGCGCGCATCGGCGCTGCGCTCGACCTCTTCGGGAAGACCGGCGCCTTCATTGCCGACAAGGAGGGCCACCGGCTGGCACCAATCGACTTCCCACGGAGCGAGCGGAGCCTGGTCACCGTGACTTGGTTCACGGACGCTGGAAGCGAGCGTGCGAACGCCGGCGACCTTAAATTGTGCAAGAAGAATCGAAAGCGACATGCCTGCGAGGATCGGAAGATGCAGCGCCGCACCCGCGGAAGCGCGCAGAGCTTTCGGCGAGAAAGGGTTTGCGGTGCCGCTGATGCCGGAAGCAGCGGTGGCGGCGCCGGTCGCGCCAAAGGCGGCAGCGGTGCGCAGGATGGTCCCGACGTTGCCGGGATCCTGGACACCGGCCAGGACGACCAGCAGGGGAGCGCAGGCCGAAACGGGGGCGCGGACAAGGTCATCGAAAGATGTTTCGCGCGGCTTAACGAGCGCCGCGACGCCCTGGGGGTGTTCGGAATCGGCAAGACCTTCGAAGAGGCGGTCGGTGGTAC
>DATNLB010000413.1:0-11374 GCA_035603095.1 Candidatus Acidiferrales bacterium | reverse complement strand
TACTACTACCTGCGCGTCATCGTGGTAATGTACATGCGCGAGTCAAGCGCGGAGGCGAAGTCGGCGGCTCCCGTGGGATTTCCCCTCACAGTGAATTTTGTTTTGGCTTTTACAGTCGTGGGCACGTTGTACTTCGGACTGTTTCCCAACCAGGTGTTGAACTTCATTCTCCAACCCACGCTTCTCGGGCATTGATATCGCAATCCTTAAGAAGAGGGGCGGACCGAAGTCCGCCCCTACATCGGACGCCAGCCATCTGAAAAGAAAACGGCCCGGAGGCTTACGCCGCCGGGCCGCTTGGAAATCCTTCTTGCTAGCCTCCGATTTTTACGAAGATGATAACCAGCGTGAACAGCGCGAGAGTCTCTACGAACACCAAACCGAGAATCATCGCTGCGCGGATTGCCGCTGCTGCTCCGGGATTGCGGGCCATGCCTTCGCAAGCCGCCGAAGCAATCCGGCCCTGCCCTAGTGCCCCACCGAAGGCCGCCAGAGCCATTCCGAAGCCGGCTGCTATCGCCATCAGGCCCCTGCCGCTGGCTGCCGTGCCTGTTGTCTCCTCCGCGAACGCGGACGGCACAATCAACATCACCGCCGCGAGCGCCACCAACACCATCATCCACTTCTTCATCACTTCCTCCTTATGAAATGCCGCCAGGAGGTGGTTCCCGGACACCGTGCAGTCGGGCTCACACTGGAACGGCGCAACAGCCTTGGCCCAGAAAAACGTGAGGAGCTTGTCTAGTGTTCCTCTCCCGTCGCGATGCCCAGATACACGGACGGAAGCACCGTAAAAATGTAGGTCTGAATGATAGCCACAAAAATGTGCAGACCGATAAATAGAAGAGGAATAAGGGCGGGAAAAACTGCCAGCACTATTCCGAGAACCGGTGTCTTGTTCCATCCCCAGAGTACGGGGGCCAGGAGCAGACTCAAAAAGATCGCGTACAAAAGATCGCTGGCAAAAATATTGGCCCACAGACGCACAGTCAGCGAGAGCACCCGGGCACAGGTGCTGATGATCTCGACAGGAAAAATCAGCGGGGAGAGCAGCGGAACAGGCCCAGCGAAATGTTTAAGATAGGCAATTTGGCCGTGATGGCGAATTCCCTGCCAGTTAAAATAGAGGAAAGTAAGGATCGCGCAAGCCAGAGGGACACTGACGTTTGCCGTTGGCGCCGCGAAAAGCGGGAAAACACTAAAAAGATTAGCCAACAGAACGAATACGGAAATCGAACCGACCCAGGGTACGTATTTCAATCCCTCGTGCCCGACGTTTTCTTCCAGCAAATCCTTGATCCCAAATCCAAGCGGATTGGTAAGCAACAATTCCGCGACTTGTTGAAAGCCGCCAGGGCGCTCCACGGAAAGCCGTGACCGAAGCGAAAGCGCCAGTATCGTGCCAACGATCAATACGAGGAAGCCCATCACAACGTGCTCCGGGATGGGCGTCTCCGGGTTCTCGGGCCTGATGTGGAGCCAAGAGAGCAACACCAGGGCAAATTGCCCCAGGAAGTGATTCACGAACTGCGTAAGTCCGGTAACGTGTTCAGCCATTCGTCAACCCACAGGACGCAAGATTTCGTACACAGTCGCCACAACTGTTGCGGCTCCTAAAGCACACAAACCCACGACCATACTCACAAGGGGAACTCTCAGATAAATAAAAATAACATACACCGCGAGGGCTATCAACCCGTAGCGGAAGAGCATGCCGAAGTAGCTGAGGAACGGTACTACGGGCTTTTCTTTGCCGGTTTGCGCCGTGGAGGCTAGCACCAAAGTGTCCAAGCCGCGCCTGAGCCAGCGAAAATTCAACCACGCCAAGGCAGCGCCAATCCCCAGGCCCGCGCCCCACAAACGGTCGCGAAGCAGAGCGACCGAAAGTCCGGCGGCCAAACCAATCAGGAGGGTCAGCCAGGAGATGCGCCGCTCTGTCACAGCGCCGGCCGGCGATTCAATTACGCTTGATGCCATCGCCGCTTCCCGCAAGCCGCCGGAGAACGTCGCGCACGCCGGCATAAAAACCAATGCCGCCGAGAACGAGCAGGAAAACCGGCTTCGTGTGGAGCCAGTGGTCAAGAAAATAACCCAGAAGCCCGCCCACGACCACGGCGGAGACGAGCACGAAGGGCAATTCCATGGCAATGGCGGCCTGGTTGGAGACGTCTTTCGCTTTCTCCAGCCCAGGAGAGGGCGAATCGGAATTTTCGGGTTTATTGTCCAAAGGCATATTGGGCGAGCCGCGTGAACGGCTCAGGATACAACCCCGCGGCCAGCGTGACAAACACGGCGACGCCGAGGGCCACGGCCTGCGCGCTGGTCATCACCGGACGAGGCGCCTCGCCCGGCTGCTTGAGCCAGGCGTGCACGACGATGCGGAAGTAATAGTAGAGCGCGGGGACGATGTACAACACGGCGAAGACCGCGAGCACCGGATGGTGCGTTTCGATCAGCGAAAGAAAAATGAAATACTTGCCCATGAAGCCCGCCGTCGGCGGGATGCCAGCAAGCGAAAGCATGAAGATCAGAAGCAGCAACGCCGCGGCGGGACTGCGCTGGTACAGACCGTTCAGATCCTCGAGTTCCTCGCCGATCAGTCCTTTCTGGCGAAGCACGATGATGACCGCAAACGCTCCCGCGGTCATGAACACGTAAGCAAACAAATAATATGAGATTCCGGTCAAGGCGGTCCCGTTGCCGGCAACGAGCCCGAGCAGGATGTAGCCCACGTGCGAGATCGAGGAATACGCCAGGAGGCGCTTGACGTTGGTCTGCGTCAGCGCGGCGAGGTTGCCCCAGGTAAGCGACGCCACGGCCACGCCGGCGATGAGGTACATCCATTGTTCCTGCGAAACTTTTTGCGAAGGCGAAAAGACGGACAGGAATAGCCGTAGAAGCAAAGCAAAACTCGCCGTCTTGGATGCCACGCTGACATAAGCAGCGATCGGCGTTGGCGCGCCTTCGTAAACATCCGGCGCCCACTGATGAAACGGCACGGCCGCGACTTTGAAAAACAACCCGACCGCAACCAGAACGAAGGCGAGGATCGGAAGAAGCTGCAGAACGAAGGGATCGAAGTTCAGCGCTATGGGGAGATTCCTCTGCAACAGGAGGCGCATTTGTTCGCCCTGTACGCCAGGGAGCTGGCTGAGCGCAACGGCGTGCACCAATTTGTCGCGCTGCGCCAGCGCGCCGGTGATGGCGCCGATGTTCGTAGCGCCGCTGAGCCCATACAAAATCGAAAAACCATAGGCCAGGATCCCGGAGCTGAACGCGCCGAGCAGGACATATTTTAGAGCGGCTTCATTCGAACGCTTATCGCGGCGCAAAAAACCGGTCAGCACGTAAAAACTGAGCGCCATGGTTTCCAGGCCGAGGAACATCACGATCAGGTCTATGCCGGAGGCCATGAGCATCATTCCGACGCAGGCAAACAGCAGAAGCGCGTAGTATTCGCCTTCCTGCTCCCTTTCGATCTCCAGGTATTGCACGGACAGCAGAATCACGAGCGCAGTAGCGGCTAGGAAAAGAGTTGCGAAGAAAAGAAAGAACGGATCGACCAAGACCGCATCGTGAAATCCGGCGAACTCACCCCGTGCCGCGACCGCTCCGCGGAGCTTCCAGATCGTGAAAGCGCTGAAAATGGTTCCCGCCAGCGCCAGCCCGGCATTCCAGTATTTTTCTTTCCGCTCGATCCAGAAATCGATTAGCAGGATCCCCAGTCCGAAGAGGACGAGCTGCATTTCCGGAAGGATGGCGGCGCCGTCGCCCTGGAGATAGCTTCGAATCGCGTTGATGAACGGGATATTCATTCGGGCGGGCTATTTCGTCTCCGCCGCAGCGGCGTGGAGCTCCGCCGGAGGCAATTTTGCGCGTTCCGCTTGATAGAAATTTGGATTCACCTGCTCGACAATTTTTTGCACGGGCTTTTCGATCAGGGCGAAGAACGGCTTCGGATAGATGCCGATCCAGAACGCCAGAATCACGAGCGGCACCAGCGTGGCGTATTCGCGCAGATTCAAGTCCGGCAAATCTTCGTTGGCAAACTGCGTGACTGGGCCGAACATCACGCGCTGGTAGAGCCACAGCAGGTACGCAGCGCCCAGCACGACGCCCAGCGAGCCCCACGCGGCCCAGGCCTTGCTCACTTGAAAAGCGCCCTGCAAAATCGTGAATTCTCCGATGAAGCCGTTCAGCAGCGGCATTCCCAGCGAACTGAGGCTGACGATCAGATAGATGGCGGCGAAATTCGGCATGGGCGTTGCCAGGCCGCCGAACTCCGAAATCATGCGCGTATGACGCCGTTCGTAAAGTACGCCGACAATCAAGAACAGCGCGCCAGTGGAGATGCCGTGGTTGATCTGCTGGAGCACGCTGCCGGAGAGGCCGTTCGGCGTGAGGGCAAAAATTCCCAGCGTGCAGAAGCCAAGATGGCTGACCGAACTGTAGGCGATTAGTCGCTTCATGTCCTTCTGCATGAGGCAAACGAGCGCGCCGTAAATGATGCCGATCAAAGAAAGCACGATGACGATGTGAATGATTCGCGATCGCAGTGGGCCATCCCCCGGCAGCAGCGGGAGCGAGAAGCGGATGAAACCGTACGTGCCCATTTTCAGCAAGACACCCGCCAGAATCACAGAACCGGCAGTGGGCGCTTCGGTATGCGCGTCGGGGAGCCACGTGTGGAACGGAAACATGGGAACTTTGATGGCAAACGCGAAGAAGAAGCCCCAGAAGAGCCATACCTTCAGTGGGTCGGAGAAGTGTTGTGCGGCGGCCAGCAACGTCGGAACATCGAAGGTGCGTGTCCCGCCTGCGGGCACAGGCGCGTAGAAGTACAGCGCCAGAATCGCGAGCAGCATGACCACCGATCCGGCCAGCGTGTATAGGAAAAACTTGATGGCTGCATACAGGCGCCGGTCGCTTCCCCAAACGCCGATGAGGAAGTACATCGGGACGAGCATCACTTCCCAGAACACATAAAAAAGGAAAAAATCCAGGGAAACGAAAACGCCGATCATCCCGGTCTGCAGCAGAAGAAGCAGAATGTAATACTCCTTGGTGCGCTGATGAATCGCGCTCCATGACGAGAGAATGGCGATCATCCCGAGAAACGTGGTGAGCATGACAAGCAAGAGGCTGATGCCGTCGATGCCCAGATGATATTTCGCGCCGATCGAAGGGATCCACTCGGCGGATTCCTCGAAGGAAAAGGGCTTCTCGCCAGGATTCCACCAGCGAAGCAGCGGAAACGAAACAAGAAAACCAAGAGCGCCAAATACGTTTCCAGCGATCTTATGCGCGTTCTCCATCCCGCGAGGAAGGAAGAGCAGCACCAGGGCACCCAGAAGCGGCGTGAAGAGAACCACGCTCAAGATGTGATGTGCAAGAAAGTCCATTCTCATCGCCTCTCAGCGCGCGCCGCGCAGCAGAACCTGCATATGATGCCCGTAATACGCTAGAAGAACTACCAGTCCTACCAAAATCAGCATCGCGTAGCTGGAAAAGACTCCGGTTTGCAGCAGCCGCACCGGATAACTGAAAAGCTGCATCAGCTTCGCGCTGAAATTCAAGAGCCCATCGATGATCCACTTGTCCCACCACATCGATAGAGTGGAGCCGAAGCGCGCCAGCCAGCCCGCGCCGTTGACGCCGAGGCCATCGATCACGCTGGCGTCAAATTTACCGAGGAAGGTGCCGAGGTCTTTAGTGCGGTCGACGATGGCGGCGTCGTAGATTTCGTCGACGTAGTATTTGTGGAGGAGCAATTGATAGAGTCGCGCCAACTTTTTGGCAACGAGTTCCGGTACGATCCTCTTGGAGCAATAAAGCTGGTACGCCAGGAAAATTCCGGCGGCTGCAATCGTGAGCGACGCCCCCATTAGCAAAAGCTCTTTGAGAACAGCGTGATGCACGATATTCACTTCTCCTGTTTCAGGCAGTACGCCCTTCAGGATGGGGTCAAGAAATTTTTCGAAGCGGTTCTCTCCGCCGATTACTTCCGGCCAGCCAATCCAGCCGCCAACAATGGAGAATCCGGCGAGAATCATTAGCGGAACGGTCATGGGCCACGGCGATTCGTGGATGTGTTTCTCGACGTGCTCGTCAGCGCGGCAGTAACCGAAGAAAGTAAGGAAGAGCATGCGGAACATATAAAACGCGGTCAGTCCTGCGGTGATGAAGCCGACAACCCACAGCAGGAAAAAGCGGTCGAAGGCCCGGCCCAGGATTTCATCTTTGCTGAAGAATCCGGCGAAGGGGAAAATTCCGGCGATCGCCAGGGTGGCGATCAGCATGGTGTAGTAGGTGTACTTGATCTTTTTGTCGAGGCCGCCCATCCTGCGGATGTCCTGTTCGCCGGACATGGCGTGGATGACGCTGCCGGCGCCGAGGAACAAGAGAGCTTTGAAGAAAGCATGGGTCATGAGGTGAAAAATTCCCGCGGCGAAGGCGCCGACGCCGAGGGCGAGGAACATGTAGCCGAGCTGGCTGATGGTGGAATAGGCGAGAACTTTCTTGATGTCGGTCTGGACGAGGGCCATGGAGGCGGCGAAGATGGCGGTGGCGGCGCCGACGATCGCGACGACATCCATCGCGATCGGTGACAGTTGGTAGATGGCGTTCATGCGCACGACCATGTAGACGCCGGCTGTGACCATAGTGGCAGCGTGAATCAGGGCGCTTACTGGCGTGGGACCTTCCATGGCGTCGGGGAGCCAGACGTAGAGAGGAATTTGTGCGGATTTGCCCATGGCGCCGATGAAGAGCAGGAGAGCGATGCCGGTGAGAACCGAAGAGCCGTAGCCTAGTGTTTGAGCGTCCACGGCGGCTTTGAGCGACTGGAGGATTCCGGTTGCGCCAGATGCGTCGGGCAAGCCTTGCGACGTGAAGCGGATGGTGCCAAGTGTTACCGCGGTCAGGAGAATGCCGAGGATGAAGCCGGCGTCACCGATGCGGTTGACGATGAAGGCTTTTTTGCCGGCGTCGGAGGCGGATTTTTTCAGGAAATAAAAACCGATCAGCAAGTAGCTGCACAGGCCGACGCCTTCCCAACCGACGAACATCAGCAGCATATTGTTCGCCAGGACTAGCGTCAACATGGCGAACATGAAGAGATTCATGTAACCGAAGAAGCGGTAGTACCCGCCTTCGTGCCCCATGTACCCGACGGAGTAGACGTGAATCAGGAAGCCGACACCGGTGACGACCAGCACCATAACGCAGGAAAGGGGATCAAGAAGGAATCCCCAATCCGCCACAAACGGTATGGCGTGTCCGCCGGTCATCTGCATCGGCCCGGGCGTCAGCCATTCGAACATGATTTGCTGCGCGACGCGATGCTCCGGATCCGCGGCCAACAATTGAAACACCGCGCCCGCCGCATACACGAAAGACAAGCCCACGCTTCCCACACAGAGCACGCTGACGCCTGCATTCGGCAGCCGCCTGCCGAAGAAAAGCATCAGCGCCGCGGTCGCCAGCGGAAACAGCGGGATGAGCCAGAGATGATCGAGAAAGTAGCCCGTGGGCGTCATGCCGGTTTCATATCTTCTTTCCTATCCTCGCGCTACCATTTCAACAAATCCATTTCGTCCGCCAGCACCGTTTCGCGGTTCCGGAAAAAGGCGATGATGATCCCGAGCCCCACCGCGGCCTCCGCAGCCGCATCGGCAATGATGAAGAGCGCAAAGACCTGCCCCGCCACATCGCCGTACAAACGGGAAAATGCCACCAGGTTGATGTTCACGGCATTCAGAATCAGCTCGATGGACATGAGCACGACGATCACGTTGCGCCGCGTAACCACTCCGATCACTCCGATGATGAAGAGCGCGAGACTCAGGAACAGGTAATGTTCTATCGGAAGCATCGCTGCGTTACGCCCTTTTCTTGGCCATTACGACGGCGCCGATCATGGCCACCAGCAACAAAACAGACGCAATCTCAAACGGCAATAGATACGAATCGAACAGGCTTTTTGCCACCGCTTCGGAATTGAGCGGCAAACGATTCGCGGCCACCGCCGTCAGCACCGGCAACCCCTGCCCGGGCATTTTCCCGGAAGTCCAGAACATCACGCCGACCTGGCCAGCGAGCGCCAACGCGACGAGGAGCGCCACCCACTTCTGCCGCGCGAACTGAATCTGCTGCAGGGCCACATCCAAGTTGACCAGCATGATCACGAAAACGAAGAGCACCATGATCCCGCCGACGTAAAGAATGATCTGGACGATAAACAAAAACTCCGCGCGCAACTGCAAGAAAATCCCCGCGGTTGCGAGCAGCGCGGTGATCAGAAAGATGGCGCTGTGGACCACGTTCCGCCGCGTCACCATGAGCGCCGCGCTCGCCACGGCGATGCCGGCAAAAAAGTAAAATAGGACTCTATCCAGCATAAAAATCCGAAGCGGCGGTTTGCTCCTGGCGCGCGTCGTGCTGTTTCTCGAGAGCTAGAATAAGAAACGCGGCCACCAGCGCCACGATGGCCGCGGGAGTCGTAACCAGAAGCAGTCCCCAGCCATGCAACTGAAAGTGGGCTCCGACGATCAACGCCACGCCCACCAGCAAGACGTTGATGATGGACAGCGGTATCAGGAAATGCCACCCCAGGCGCATTAACTGGTCAAAGCGGTACCGCGGTATCGTGAATCGCAGCCACATGAAAAAATAGATGTACAAGCTCACTTTGAAAATAAACCAAAACCCGCCGTGAATTCCGGCGTAAAACGGCGCTACGGCTTCGCGGAGCGACGGTTTGATCACCGGCAAAACGACCGGCGCCGCGAGCACTAGCGCAACCACAGAACAGAGACCCGCCACAACCAGCATGAACAACTGTTGCACGCGCGTCGGCTGGTTTGTGACGCGCAGAACGCAGTAGGCGGCGATGGCGACAAGCAAGAGCGTGGGAACAAAATCCAGGAAATTCAGCAAGTGAAAGCCGGGAAGCTCGTGCACGCTTGCGAAGGGACGGAGCCAGCCGCCGAGAAACAAAGTAGTGGCCACGGAAGCGACCACGATCATGTTGGTGTATTCGGCGAGAAAATAGAGCGACCAGCGGAATCCGCTGAACTCCGTCATGTACCCGGCGACGAGCTCGGATTCGGCTTCCGGCAAATCAAACGGCGCGCGGTTGGTCTCCGCAATGGAGGCGACGAGATAGGTAAAAAAAGCCACCGGCGCGAGCATCACGAACCAGATGCCCTCTCCATCTTTGCTCTGAGCTACTACGATCGATTTGATATTCAGCGTGCCCGTAAATAAAAGCGCGCTCACCAGCGCCATCCCCGCGGCGGTCTCGTAACTCACCAACTGCGCCGAACTGCGCAGCGCCCCCATCAGCGAATAGTGGCTGTTCGAAGCCCAGCCGCCCAGCACAATGCCAAAAATTCCCAGCGCGCTGATGCCCACAACGAAGAGAATGCCAATGTTAATATCCTGTGCGATCTGAAATGCCGGTCCGATCGCCAGGCCAGCCAGCGAAAGCAGTCCCGCGCCCACGGAAAGCACCGGCGCGAGCCAGAAGACCAGTTTGTCCGCGTTCTCCGGGATGATGTCTTCTTTGATGAGCAGTTTCAGCGCGTCCGCGATCGGCTGCAGCAAGCCATGCGGTCCCACGCGCATGGGCCCAAGCCGTGCCTGCATGTCCGCCATGATTTTGCGTTCCACCAGCACGATGTAGCCGACGATCAGCGGCAGAATCGCGACGACGGCCACACCACAGAGCAGCGGCGCCCAGTACAGCTTCAAGAATTCAAGCGTTGCCTGGAGTGCGGCATTCATCAGCGGTCCACTTCTCCCAGCACGATATCAATTGTTCCGATGATGGCCACCACATCGGCCACCAGGTGCCCCCGCACCATGCGATCGAACGCCTGCAAATTGATGAAGGAAGGAGGCCGTATGTGCACACGATAGGGCATGACCGTGCCGTCGCTCACGATGTAGTAGCCGATTTCGCCCTTTGGCGCTTCAATGGCATGATAAACCTCACCCGGCGGCGGCTTCAGCACTTTCCCCACTTTCGCCAGTATCGGCCCGCTGGGAATATTCTCGATGGCTTGCAGGCAAATCAGCCGCGATTGCCGCATTTCCTCCATTCGAACCAGATAGCGATCGTACGTGTCTCCGGTTGTACCGACGGGAATTTCGAATTTGTATTGATCGTACGCCGCGTACGGCGCGGCCTTGCGGATGTCCCATTTCACGCCGCTGGCCCGAAGCACCGGCCCGGTCACACCAAAGGCGATGGCGTCTTCCGCGGTCAGAATCCCCACGCCCTTCGTCCGCCCTATCCAGATGCGGTTTTGCGTGAGCAAAGTCTCGTATTCGGCGATGCGCGATTCGAAGTCCTTGCAGAACCGCTCAACGTCCTTCTCGAGAGTGTCGTAGGCCTCGTATTGCAGCCCGCCGATGCGGAACGCATGCGTCGTCAAGCGCGCCCCGCAATACTTTTCAAAAATCTTCAGGATTTCTTCGCGCTCGCGGAAGCAATAGAACAGCGGAGTCAGCGCGCCAATATCCAAAGCATGCGTTCCGAGCCACAGGAGGTGGCTGGCGATTCTCTGCAACTCCGTCAGGATGGTTCGAATCACGCGCGCCCGCGGCGGAGCTTCGACCACCAGCAGTTTTTCCACGGCCTCGCAATATCCCAGCCCGCTGCTGACCGCCGCGACGTAGTCCATCCGGTCGACGTAGGGAGCAAACTGCTGATAGGTGCGGTTCTCCGCGATTTTCTCCACGCCCCGGTGCAAATACCCGATGATGCACTCCGAGCCGATGACGCGCTCACCGTCGAGCTTCAATTTGACGCGCAACACACCGTGGGTGGACGGATGCTGCGGCCCCATGTTGATGACCAGTTCGTCCGCGCCCAACAAGGTCTTGCTATCGTTTGTGGTATCGATGCTCAGGGTCGTCTTTCCTCTGCGGTTAAAACCGCCTCACTGCCCGCTCTCAATTCCAAGATTCTCCCGG
Source organism: Candidatus Acidiferrales bacterium (assembly GCA_035603095.1). GTDB lineage: Bacteria > Acidobacteriota > Terriglobia > Acidiferrales > UBA7541 > Acidiferrum. The sequence goes on along the minus strand of DATNLB010000413.1, from coordinate 394 downwards.
ACCCAGGCCGTGTCCTGCTGCAAGATGTCGTAGTCTTTCCGCAGCGGATAGCCTTGCCACTCGTCCGGCAACAGAATGCGTTTCAAATTTGGGTGCCCGGAAAAAACAATTCCGAACATGTCAAACACTTCGCGTTCCTGCCAATTGGCCGTGGGCCAAACGCTGACGACGCTTGGTACCTCTTCAGCGTCCGCCGCCCACACTTTCAGCCTTAGCCGCTCGTTCTTCGCGAAAGAGTATAGATTAAGAACTACGTCAAAGCGCTTCTCACGCTTCGGCCAATCCACCGCCGTCAAATCGGCGAGCATGTCGAATTTTTCTTCGTCGCGCAGGTGCAGCGCAATCTCCACCAACCGGGCGCGCTCCACGGTCAGAATGGCCTGCTTGCGGTCCT
>DATNLB010000733.1:0-2527 GCA_035603095.1 Candidatus Acidiferrales bacterium | reverse complement strand
GACGAAGAAGGCTACGGCGCCCATTTGAAACAGCGCGCTCGACAGGTCTACGGCACGCATATCGGCTTCGCGGGCCGCGGCGAAATGCTTCCCAACCCGGACACCTACTGCGAGATCGATCCCGACGTCGTCGATCAGTGGGGCATTCCCGCGCTGCGCTTCCACTTCAAGTGGTCGGATTACGAGTTGCTCCAGGCCAAGGACATGCAGGAGACGTTTCGCGCCATCGTCGAAACCATGGGCGGCGAATATCGGACCAAAACTTCCATCCACGGCCAGTATCCCTTTGGGATTGCGGAAGGAGGCAAGATTATTCACGAGGTGGGCACTGCGCGCATGGGCGCGGACCCGAAAACTTCCGTGCTCAATGGCTTCTGCCAGGCGCACGACGTGAAGAATCTGTTCGTCACCGATGGCGCGCCACTGGTCACCAATCCGGACAAGAATCCCACGCTCACGATCATGGCGCTCTCCTGGCGCGCCTCCGAATATCTCCTCGACGAAGCCAAGAAAGGCAACCTTTAGCATGCTGCTCAACACTCTATCCGTGCATATTTGTAGGGGCGGGGCTTGCCCCGCCCGTCCGGTTCTTTTCCCCGTCTTCTCCGTGATCTCTGTGTCCTCCGTGAACTCTGTGTTAATTCCCCCTTCTTCTTCTCGTGAGGCCCACCATGGCGAATGAATCGATATCCCGCCGCGACATCCTCCGCACGCTCGCCTTCGGCGCTGCCGGCGGCTCGGTACTGCAGGTGATCCCTGCGGAGGCCGCCGAGTACATCCACCAGATGGTGCACAAGGAGAAAGCTGCAGCCCCGGCAGGGAAGTACGTTCCCAAATATTTTTCCGCGCCGCAGTACGCGACGGTGACATTTCTGTGCGATGCCATCATCCCCAAGGACGAAAAATCCGGCGGCGCAGTGGAGGCCGGCGCGCCGGAATTTATCGATCTCCTCACCAGCGAAAACCCGGAATACCAATTGAGGCTCGGCGGCGGGCTCTTCTGGCTGGATGCCGCTTGCTTGGATCGTTACGGCAATGTCTTTATGGAATGCACCCCCGAGCAGAAAAAAGAAATGATGGACCTCATCGCCTTCCGCAAAAACGCCAAACAGGATGCCTCGCTCAGCCAGGGCGTGGCCTTCTTTGCCTTTCTGCGCAATCTCACCACCGACGGCTTCTACACCAGCAAAATCGGCATCGCCGACCTTCAATATATAGGCAACACCTCCCTGCGCGAGTTCCCCGGCTGTCCCCCGCCGCCAGAATGAAGATAGAGAACAGAGAATAGTGATCGAAGGCCGCCCCGAGAAACAAACCAGCACTCTTGCCAATATCGACCCAGTTGGTCCACTATAGCTGCCATTGAAGTAGGCATCAGGGCTCCCGGATTCCCAGCTGGGGCTGCCGTAGCGACGTGAGATGTAGGTTGGCCGAATCTCCCACGCGACTAGTCCCAGGTTTCCGAATTCCAGCATTGCAACGAATCTGAGGCAAGCAACACTACTAGCTTGTGCGCAAGCGCTGCAAGAATTTGTGGCCCCTGCGTTCTACCCGTGATGTAACGGAAGGCATTCCGATCGAGAACCATTTGCACTGACAGAAACAACACTAGTAACCGGAACGCAAGAATGGGCCAGACCGCCTAAGGGGGGATTTTTAGAGTCCGAAGGGGAGGCTCGATATGAAGAGCTTAAAGTGGTTCGCTGTGTCGCTGCCGGGATTCGCGGCGATCGTCCTCGCAGGATGTGGCGGCAGCAGCGTCATGCAACAGCCGCTGCTCGTGGCGATGGGAGTGACGCCGGCCGCCGTGCAGCCAGGCGCCACAGCCCAGATCTCCGCGACCGTCAGCAATGACAGCTCGAATAAGGGAGTCAACTGGACGGTGACTTGTCCCACGGCCCCGTGCGGCTCGGTTGCACCCCCCAATACGGCGAGTGGCGCCCCTACGACCTACACGGCTCCCGCCATCCCGCCAGCCGGTGACTTGACGGTGACGATTACGGCGGCTGCGGCGGCCGACGGCACGACAGCAGTGTCCGCAAACTTTAAGGTTCCAGGTATTACCGTCAATGTCCCGCCGCCAAGCGCGACTATGTTGCAGGTGAACGCAACAGCGCAGGTCACCGCGAACGTAACCGGCGACACTGCGGCTAAGGGGGTGACCTGGACGGTATCGTGTGGCGTAGCGGCCTGTGGGTCGGTAACTCCCACCACGACACTGAGCGGAGTCGCAACCACCTATAAAGCTCCCGCCACCGCCGCCGGCAGCTTGACGGTGACCATCGCGGCTGCCTCCGTGACCAATTCCGCCGCGACGGGCTCCACAACCGTCACCATTACTGGAATTACGATTTCCATCGCGCCGCCCTCATCCACCGTCAAGTCCGCGGGCACTGAACCCATCGCTGCCACAGTGAGTGATGATCCAAGCAGCGGCGGCGTCACTTGGAGCCTGCAGATTACTCGAACTATATGTAATCCATTCACTCATGTTTGTCATACTTCCACTTCCGCATGTACGGTGGGC
>DATNLB010000530.1:0-2038 GCA_035603095.1 Candidatus Acidiferrales bacterium | reverse complement strand
CGGAAGGGATTCAGGTCTTCACGTGGAGCGATGCGGGGCACCATGGGAGGCGCACCAATCTGTCTTGTCGGGGCTGTGGGCTTTGCGACCGTGGCCATCGGCGTCGGTCCTTTCGTCTACTCGATTTGTCTGAGAAATTCTGTTTTCACTGGGCCCAAGTTCAAAATTCGTTTCAGAGAAATTCTGTTTATCCGTTTGCCGCAAACTTCCGGGTGCTGACGGCGTACGCATCGCGGCAGGCGGGGGAGCAGAAGTGGAAAAGCTGGCCCCCTTCCCGCAACGGAATCGAAAGCGTCTCGTCCACGTGCATGCCGCAAACCGGATCGCGCACCAGCCGGCGTGCGGAGGCGGAAGCAGGAATCCCGCCGTGGGCGTCCGCGGTTTGTGGCGCGGGAACGGCCTGATCCCGAAGCATACCGCCGACGATGCGGCGCAAGAGCCGCACGCCCCAGGAAACGATGAGCAGCCAGAACAGAAATCTCACAATGCGCGCGAGAAAGTTCATCTTAATGATTGTGTGCTAAACGGCCCTTTTTGCCTAATAACCCTCAAAGAGCCTTGAGGGCAGTGTATGCAAGGCGAAAAGGGCCCGTCAAACGAAAAGGTGTGATTTCAAGAGGTTGCGAGGCGAATTGTGCCCTCTCTTTTCAGACAAAACCGTCCAAATGCAGGTTAAACCGTTTAATAACAACAAGTTACACGAAATGGACGGAAATGGCAGCCGGGATGGCCTCAAAAGCACAAATTCGTGCGCTTACGGCAGGGCACGCGCTTGCGCCGCCGCCGGAATCCGGTCAATTCCCATGTATGGACGCAAAACTTCGGGAATCAGGATCGCGCCATCTGCTTGCTGATAATTTTCGACGACCGCGATCCAAGTGCGGCCGACGGCGAGGCCGGAGCCGTTGAGCGTGTGAACAAAGTCGCTCTTGCCGCCGCCTTTTGGCTTATAGCGGATACCGGCGCGCCGTGATTGGAAGGCTTCGCAGTTCGAGCAGGAAGAGATTTCTCGAAATTCGTCGCTCGAAGGCAGCCAAACTTCGATGTCGTATGTTTTTGCAGAAGCAAAGCCCATGTCGCCGGTGCACAGCAGCACGGTGCGATAGTGCAGGCCGAGTTTCTGGAGAATCGTTTCGGCGTTGCGCACCAAGGCTTCGTGCTCTTCGTAGCTTTTTTGCGGATGGGTGAACTTGAAGAGCTCAACCTTCTGGAATTGATGCTGGCGGAGGATCCCGCGGGTGTCTTTTCCGGCGGCGCCGGCTTCGGAGCGGAAGCAGGCCGTCCACGCGGTGACGTGGATGGGGAGTTTTTCTTCGGGAATCGTTTCGTCCCGATAAAGATTGTGCAGTTCTACTTCAGAAGTCGGTGTCAGCCAGAAATCAGTGTTCTCTACTTTGAACAGATCGGCAGCGAACTTCGGCAATTGGCCCGCGCCGGTAAGCGACGCAGTGTTCACAAGGAAGGGCGGCAGGATTTCCGTGTAGCCGTGCTCGCGTGTGTGGATATCGAGAAAGAAATTTGCAAGGGCGCGCTCGAGACGGGCTCCCCAGCCTTTGTAAACGGCGAAGCGCGCGCCGGTGATTTTCGTGGCGGCGGGAAGATCGAGGATGCCTGCGCGTTCTCCGACATCCCAATGCGGCTTGGGCGCGAAATCGAATTTCGGCGGCGCGCCCCAGCGGCGGATTTCGACATTCTCAGCCGCGCTCGCGCCGACGGGCACGGAGGAGTGCGGAACGTTGGGAATAGTTAACAGGAGGTCGCGCTGCTTGGCGTCCAGTTCGGCGATGCGCTCATCGGATTGCTTGATGCGCTCGGAGACTTGCTTCATTTCGGCGATCAGAGAGTCGGCGTTCTGCTTTTCCTTTTTGAGGCGGGCGATTTCCTCGCTGGCCTTGTTGCGCTGCGCTTTGAGCTGCTCGGTTGCAGTGATGAGTTCGCGGCGCTCCCTGTCGAGCTTGCGAAAGGCATCCAGGTCGAGCATCGCGCCTCGGTTCTTCGCCATCTCGGCGAAGACATCCAGGTGGTCTCTAAAATAGTT
>DATNLB010000445.1:0-2529 GCA_035603095.1 Candidatus Acidiferrales bacterium | reverse complement strand
AGCCGGGTGGCCCCCAGAAGAGCATGGAGCTGAGATTGTCGTTTTCGATTTGAACGCGAAGCGACTTGCCGGGACCGAGCAGTTTTTCCTGGCCGACGAATTCATCGAGCGTCCGAGGGCGCATGCGCTCGGCGAGCGGCTGGTTGGCAGCGGGAACGTCGGGCCCGGGGGCCAGTGGCGGCAATTTTGAGAAGAGGCTCACGGTGTTTTAGGCGGACGCACAGCGTCTGACATTTTGGCCGGCCGCGAAGGAGCAAATGTTTGGATGCCCGCAGCGGCTGCGGAGTTTCTTTGGCGAGCGGCTTCGTAAAAAACGACCGCTGCCGCGGCGGCGGCATTCAAGGACTCGATGCCGCTGGCCATGGGAATGCGGATGCGCGCATCGGCGCTGCGCTCGACCTCTTCGGGGAGACCGGCGCCTTCATTGCCGACGAGGAGGGCCACCGGCTGACACCAATCGACTTCCCACGGAGCGAGCGGAGCTTGCTCACCGCGACTTGGTTCACGGAGGCTGGAAGCGAGCGTGCGAACGCCGGCGACCTTAAATTGTGCAAGAAGAATCGAAAGCGACATGCCAGCGAGGATCGGAAGATGCAGCGCCGCACCGGCGGAAGCGCGCAGAGCTTTCGGCGAGAAAGGGTTTGCGGTGCCGCTGATGCCGGAAGCAGCGGTGGCGGCGCCGGTCGCGCCGAAGGCGGCAGCGGTGCGCAGGATGGTTCCGACGTTGCCGGGATCCTGGACACCGGCCAGGACGACCAGCAGGGGAGCGCAGGCCGAAACGGGGGCGAGGACAAGGTCATCGAAAGATGTCTCGCGCGGCTTAACGAGCGCCGCGACGCCCTGGGGGTGTTCGGAATCGGCAAGACCTTCGAAGAGGCGGTCGGTGGTACGAACAGTGGGGAAGGCGATTTCCGGGCGGTCGATCAAGGGAGCGAGGCGTTCACGGTGGCGTTCGCCGGATTCGCTGAAAAGAACGGCGCGGATCGGGCAACCGGAATTTAAGGCTTCTTCAACGAGACGCACGCCCTCGGCGCCAACGAATCCACCTTCCGTCGGCAGGCCTCCACGCAAAGCCATGCGGAACTCTTTGAGCCAGCGATTGTCGCGGCTAGTGAGAAGCGCCGCGTTCGCGGGACGAGCGTTACGCGCGATCTTTCCTGGCGTAGCCATTACCGTGGAGGGTAGCAAATTTTCTGTTGTTCAGGCTAATTCCACGGGGCTATTCCAGGCAGCTAGCGGAGTGCCACCACTCCGGCGTCCCGTCCGTAACATTACGGACGAGACGTATTTTTTTGCTAATGTTTTCTCGTCGGATGTGGTGACTTTGCTAGTTGTTATCTGGATGGGAGTGACGATAATTCCAGTAATTCGACTGCTCCCTCTTGCTCGCCCTCGAGAATTCGTGAGAATTCCTGTGCTTTGTCGTAAGGTACTGCCCCCAGGAGCGATTTTCGTTCTCGTCCCAGTTGTGATAGTCCTTGTGGTGTTTATCGTAGTATCGGAGCTGAACGTTGGCCTCTTGAGGTGCAGGAGCGGCGATAATTGCCACTGGCGCCACAAGGGCAGCGGTCAGGAATAACGAAGCGATGTATTTGTGTGTACGGTGCATGTTGTAGTCCTCCAAAATCTGAATGTCCGCTCTCGGAATCGCGGTAGCCATAACTATGCATGAAGAGTTGTTTGATTTATGTCACATACAGCACACTGGCTTGCCGGAAACAGACGATCCCGTACCCATGTTTGTCGTTCTGCGGCCCGCTTTGGCCGCCGGAGAGGTTCGCCAGCAAGCTCTTATTGCGCGGGTTACAGGGGGTATGGTAGCGTCGCCCAATTAAGGGCAGCGCTGGCGGGGCGCTGCAGGGTGGCGTCACGACTTCGCCAAAGGCCAAAAAATTGCCGGCTGAGCTGCTGCGCGTAAATGCGCAATTCCCGGAGGCGAACCTGCTGCGGTATGCGGCAGATTTTCTGACGCGGGGAAGTGTGATTGCGATTCCCACGGACACTTTCTACGGGCTGGCGGCCGATCCGTTCAATCTGGCCGCGGTCGATGAAATCTATCGCGTGAAGGGGCGCCCGGAAACGAGAGCGCTGCCGATTCTTGTAAATTCGATTGAACAAGCCATTCTGCTCGCGCGCGAAGCTCCGCGGAAATTTTTGCGGCTGGCCCAGGCGTTCTGGCCAGGCGGATTGACGCTGGTGGTGAACGCGGCGCAGCGCATCCCGCTCAAAGTCACCGCAGGCACAGGCCGCATCGCCTTGCGCTGGCCGAATAGCACGGTGGTGCGGCGATTGATCGATGAATTCGAGGGCCCGGTCACGGGAACGAGCGCTAACATTTCCGGGTTTCCTTCGTGTTCGAACGCCGAACAAGTAATGAAGCAGCTCGGCTCGCGGGTGCCCCTGGTGCTGGACACCGGAGAAACCGGCGGGACGCTGGCCTCGACCATCGTGGAACTGACGGGCGACACCTGGAGGATCGGCAGGGAAGGGGCGATTCCGGTGGCGGAGATCGAGAAGGCGCTGGAGTAG
>DATNLB010000597.1:0-3598 GCA_035603095.1 Candidatus Acidiferrales bacterium | reverse complement strand
CCGCTACAGTTGACGGGATAACATCAGCTAGACGTATTTTGGGGGCCGCAGCTTGCCTCCGCCCTCGAATAGTAGGTGGTCGAGAGACAATAGTCCCGCGCCGACCGTGGCGAGCGCGAAGCTTCCCGCCAGCATCGCGAGAGGGAATTCGTAATTGTGCACCGCTAGGTAGCTGCCGGTGCTGTGTACCTTCCAGATTGCCACGCCCATTTCGATGGCCAGGAGCAGCGCCGTTGCCCGAGTAAACAACCCTAAAACCAAAAGAATGGCGCCGAAGACCTCCAACACCCCAGAAATGTAAACGAAATATCCCGGCAAACCGTGTTGCACAAAGAAGCCCTGCATTCCCGCGCCGGAGTACGCCAACTTCGGATAACCATGGGAGAAGAAAATCAGGCCGAGAACGACGCGAAGGACCAGCAATCCCAGCGGCTGAAGGGAATTGAGAGACTTCATGAAAAATCCTCCGCGATTCGTTGCAAGAGTTTGATTCGAACGCTTCGCGATTCTAGCAGAAATGCAAAGCCCTCAGCCGCGCCCACGGCGTTGCCGGGGTTTCAGGTACAATCTTTAGCGAATCACCAAGAGCAACAGGGAATCATGACGACGGTTGAGAAGATTGGTGTCATTTCCGGCGGGGCGCGTGCCGCGAACGGCGCGTCTTCCGTGCGTGCCGTGGCGGCGACATTCGAGAGCGGCGCATGAAGAGAAGACTCCTCATTGCGGTGCCGCTGCTGGCCCTGGTGACTCTGGCGGCGTGGATGCTCCGGCCCAAGCATGAAACGCTGGGCGAAGCCTTTGTCAGCGAAAAAGTCGCCCCACTCCTGAGCGGCATCGCGCAGGTCCGCGAGCAGGTGACAACTCTGCATTATGGTGAACGCGTGGACGTCGTGGGCAAGCGCAATGACTACGTGAAAGTGCGAACCAACGGGGGCACGGTTGGCTGGGTGGAAAGCCGGCAGTTGATGGAGCCAGCCGTATGGCAGCGGAGCGTCAAGCTCCTGGATCAAACGCGCGGAATGCCCCTGCAGGCCCGCGGGCGCACCAAGGTCTCCACCAATTTGCGTGTGCAGCCTGGCCGGACGGAGCCACGCCTCTATAAATTCGGACGAAACGCTCCGGTGGAGATTGTGGGCCGCGCGGTGGCGGATTGGGTGCAAGCCGCGGATGAGAAAGAAGCTGCGAATGAGCCGCAGGAAACGAAGAAGGAGGACTGGTTTCTGGTCCGTGGTGTTGCGACGCGACCGCCAGGGGAAGCCGCGGCTCGCGCAGCTGAATCCGCAAACACCACCCAGCCCGGCGATCAGACCACAGCGATCGCCGGCTGGGTGGTCGCCCGGTTCGTGGAGCTGGATTTGCCGGATCCCGTGCGCGAAGGAGCGAGTTCTGCAAATATCCGGCCGGTGGCCTGGTTTGAGCTGAATCGTGTGAGCGATCCGTCGGGCAACAAGCCACAGTTTCTTGTGGCCGCGGCGCGCGGACCGGAAGGCCAAGTATGTGATTTCACGGCGCTGCGCGTCTACACCTGGTACCTCAAGAAGAGCCGATACGAGACCGCGTTCATCGAAAATAATTTGTGCGGCCAGCTACCCGTTCGCGTCGGCAAAGGCCCCAAGGGCGAACCCGAGTTTCGCTTCCGGGTGATGGATGGCAGCAAAGAAGAGCGCGTCTACCGTTTGAACCAGACCGTTGTTCGCCGCGTCCACGAAGCGGGCGTAGCTTCCGGAAAACACGTTTCGCCTAAACAGGCAAAGCCAGCGGCAAAATAACTAATCTGCTTCTGAACTGTTGCAATGGGACATGGCGGTCTGATGGATACCGGAGTAGTTGAGATGTCGCTTTCGCACTCTGAGGGCAAGGGCCAGAGGCGGAGAGTGAAACGATGACGCTGCACATCAGCGAAGCGGAAGTGCGAACGGTGCTTACGATGCCGCTGGCGGTGCAGGCCGTGGAAGAAATTTCGCGCAAGCAGGCCACGGGGGAAGTGGTCGTGCACCCGCGCAGGCGATTCGAGTTGCCGGGCGGCGGATTCTTTCACTATATGGCCGCGGCGGATTTCTCCGCGGGCTTTGTGGCGATGAAGCAGTACACGTTTGTGCGCGGCAAATTGAGGTTTCTGGTTCCGCTCTACGAGATGGCCACGGGCGACTTACTGGTGCTGATCGAAGCCGATTACATGGGGCAGTTGCGGACCGGCGCGGCCTCCGGCGTGGCCACGAAATACCTGGCGCGCAAGAATGCTCGCGTCGCCGCAATCATCGGCACCGGGGGACAGGCGAGGACGCAGCTTGAAGCGATTGCTGCGGTGCGAAAGCTGGAATCCGCGCGCGCTTACGGGCGCGATGCGGCCAAGCGCGAAAAGTTCTGCAAAGAGATGTCCGAACGAGTGGGGATTCCCGTACAGGCGTGTGCGTCCGCGGCCGAAGCAGTGCGCGGCGCGGACATCGTCTGCACGGCCACAACGGCCACGCAGCCGGTTGTAGGTGGAGCGGATCTGTCGCCCGGGGCGCACATTAATGCCATTGGCGCCAACCACGCGCACAAGCGCGAGCTGGATGATGAAGCAGTCGCCAGCGCGGACATCATTGTCGTGGATTCCGTGGAACAGTCGCGGCAGGAAGCGGGCGATCTGATCATCGCTTTTCACGGCGATGAAATTTGCTGGACTGGCGTCAAGAAACTTTCCGAAATTGTCGCAGGGAAAGCCAGCGGCAGAACCAGCGATACGGAACTCACACTGTTCAAGTCGAATGGGATTGCCTCCTGGGACCTCGCCGTGGCGATGAAGGTGTATGCGACGGCGCGAGAAAAAAAGCTCGGCAGGGAATTACCACTCTGGAGTGATGGTGGGAAAGGTTAGGAGAGCAGCCTAACTGCCTTTTAACTTGAGCCCGCGGTGCAATGCATTATGCAGCCGCGTCTTCACATCTCCCGGCAGTTCGACCGGCTTCGAATCGCAGAAGACATCCACCGTCAGCCTGGTCTGATCGACCACCATCTGGCAGTCTCCACAGTGCTCGAGATGGCGTTCGATTTCTTGCTTCACCGAGGGTTCGAGCTCACCGTCGATATAGTTCGAAATCTCGCGAATGAGGCCTTTGCAATTCAATTTGTGCCACCCTGCCGAAAATAACGATTCAGTTTGTCTCGAAGTTTGAGCCGGGCTCGCAGCAGCCGGGACTTTACCGCGGGAACCGAAATGCCGAGCGCTTTGGCGGTTTCTTCGGTCGAAAGCTCTTCGACGTCGCGCAGCACAAAAACAACCCGGAAATCCGGTTCGAGGTTGTCGATGACCTCAGACAGGATTTCGTGCATTTCCGTCTGCGCAAACCGCTGCTCCGGACTTGGCCCCCAATCCGCAAGCTCGCGGGGCATGAGGTCTTCGTCGCCTTCCACCGGCTCGTCGAGCGAAAATTGGTTCGGGCGGCGTTTGCGCAGCCGCATCAGCGCTTCGTTCGCGGCGATGCGCACCAGCCAGGTGTAAAAGCGGGAGTCTTCCTGGAAATCCTTGAGGTGCGCGTAAGATTTGAGGAAGGCATCCTGCATGGCGTCCTCGGCGTCTTCGCGATTCCGAGTAATGTTCATGGTCAGCCGGAAG
>DATNLB010000283.1:0-3554 GCA_035603095.1 Candidatus Acidiferrales bacterium | reverse complement strand
CGTCCTGCCATTGGGCGAGTTCATCCCGCAGGTCCGAGAAGGCCGGGACCGGATTAGCGTAGCGGAGTCCTACCCGCTTGTAGGTCCGTCCGATCGCCTCGCTGATGACGTTGTCGACGAGTGTAGTATCCGAGCCCGGTGCGTCACCGATCATGTGCCGAGTGAGGTTTTTCAGAAATGCGATCTTCTCCTTCGACGGTGTCTTTTCTCCTTCGGGCAGATCCCATGGATTCAGAGTTTCATTGCCGTCCAGATTCACTTCGATGACTCGTCCGCCCATGAGTTCCACGAGTGGCCGGTATGAATCGCCGCGCTCCAAGATGGAGATCTCCACGCCCGTCCGGCCCAGCATGAGCAGTAATAACTGAGCCATGAAGGTCTTTCCTCCGCCGCTCTTCGCCATGATCAGCATGTTGGCATCGCCCAAGCTCGGATCGAATGGCGAAAACGGCACCATCTGGCGCGATGGCGTCTCCAGCAAGATCCCAGATGAGCTCAATCCTTGCCACGGGACTTCAGCCGGTAACAGGTCTGCTGCATGGAGCGTCAGGCACTCCAGCTCGCGTTTCGTCTCTTCCGACATCCCTGGGAGCGTCCCGATGTAAATCCTTTTTTGCGCGAGAGTCTCCGGAATACCCCGGGCGCCATTCATTCGAGCGACCGAGTGGAGGACGCGCTGGCGCCGGTCTGCAAGAATACGTTCAGCCTCTTCCAACTCCTTTGAATTGCGTATCGGGCGGGATGTCCTCAAGCCAACAAGCAAACTGAGCTGGCACACCTTCAACGAACTGGACACGACATCCTGGAGAGTTTGAATTAGCTGTTCTTGTGCAATCTGCGCCTCGATGTTGATTTTGAAGCCGCCATGGATGTCTCGCTGTGCCGCCTGCATTCTCAAAAGCCGTCGTTTGTACGCCCGCATGATCTTGCTTTGATCCGGGATCGTGACCTCCGCGCTGATCACCAGCGGAAACTCCTGTCCGACTAGCTCGCGCGTGATACCGGGGAAGGTCGCGTCCGGCATTTCCTTGACGCTGACCCAGGAGTATAGGAGACCGCCAACCTTTAGGTGGCCGTCCTGTTCGTCTTCAATGTTGACGTTCGCGATTTGGGCGCGGGCGCTCTCGTAAGCGAGGCCCTGCTTATACGGCCGCGTGTCACTCGTCAGCGGATTCAGTGCCCGCTTGACTTCGAGAAACATCTCCTGCTCGGTCAACCGGCGCGGTTGCATTCCCGTGGCCTCGAGTGTGGCTTGGGCGCCCGCCATCAAGCTCTCAAACTCCGATAGGAAATCCTCATGTTCACGCACCGTTCGCTGGATGCATTTGTTTGCTGAGAGGCTCCACTTGGCTCCCTTCTTGCGTGTCTTCCGCCACTCGAATTCCGAGCTCTCATGATGGATGTCGGGATTCCAGATGAAGTAAACGTGCAATCGCCGCCGCAAGTAGTGCCCTTCGTTCTGGCGTGTGTTCCATAGTTGTAGGCGTTCCCGATCCAGCGCCTGAAGCACTGCGTTTTCGATTCGCTGTTCCTTGACATAGCGCTCCGTCAGGTCGCCATGGCCATCCGTCACCTCATATCGAACCTGCATCCGCATCGACCGCTCGGGCAACGACCTTACCAACGCCTCCAGTGCTTCTTTGGTTCGATTGCGCGTGTCATCCGCGTGAAAGAATGTATTCAGTCCGCTCGCCTCATAGCCCGCTACGAAGCACCCGTTGGTGCGGATGATGCAGCCATCGAGATAGTCTCGGACCGGCAGTAGTTCGCAGAGCGCGGGCTGGCGCAGCGAATCTTCCCATTGGCGGAGCGTTTGTGGCATTTAGGATCCCTCTTTCAGGTATTCCATGCGCTGTTCCGAGTCGGACTCCAGTGCGCAGTACACGTGCGGCTTCATGTGAAACATCAGCCAGTCCTGCAGGTAGCCGCGCGGTTTCCCGTACTTGAATAGGATGAGGGCCGGGATACTCAACACGGGAACCACGTATTGCAGGAACACGTTCATCGGAATACCGAACATCTCTCGTTGCAAGAATCGGCCGAACATGTTCATCACGACGGCCAGGCCGAGGATGACGAACAAATCCTCGAATTCCAGGTAAAGAAAAGTCACCTTCGTTGCCAGGTTTCTTGGAACCGGTGTCACTGTAAGTGCCATGGGCTGTTCCTGTCTCGCTCGTGAATTTGCATCGCCGCAATTTCCCTTAACTAACGCCTGCCGTGCCTTTCGTCACGAAGAACTCGCCGAGCCGGAGTAGGCCCGAGGCCATGAGGCACAGGATGGCCCCCAGGAAATGCCGGGTATGGTTGAACTGGTGGTGGACCTGTTGTTCAAACAGTCCGCCAAACTTCAGCGCGCCCACCGCAACGTGCATTCCGGCATACACGGGCAGAATGACATTCGCGAACCAATCCACCAGGTTCAACAGCGAGTTCCAGTAGAGATCTGGGTTGTTCCATCCGAGTTGGCCGGTAAACTTCTCGAACATGCGCAAGAGGCCGGAAACCATTAGGCACATCAGCCCTCCGTAGGCCCATGTCGAATAGAGATTGTGATAACCACGTGCAAACTGGATCACGGCAACCGCGATGAACAATGCTCCGAGGGTGGGCATGATCACGTTGCCGGCCCAGTTCGTCAGGTTCAGGATTCCGTTATAGAAAGACATATTTCCTGCCAGTCGCTACATCATCTTGGTGATCAGTTTCCAGACTGCCGAGACCGTCAGTAGACCAACGGTTGCACCGACTATTGGCAAGACCGGTCTGCGTGAAACAAAGTTCCAAATGGCTCCGATGACTGCCAGTCCGGCGGCAATCGGGCAGATGGTGCCGGCCATATAATTCCACAAGCTATCGAGTACGTCCGCGGTGGCGAAGGACGTGCCGCTGTTATAGCCCTTGATTAGAGTAAGTGTTGTTTGAATCGCGAGCAGAAACATTGCGGCGATAACCGAAGGGAGCGGATGGCCGCCTTGAATTGTGTCGAGAATCGCCCGCAGGACGAAGAATGCGGCGAAAGACGTCGCAAGCCTGGTCATCACGAAATTCTGTACGAAGCTTGAAAGGTCAGTCTGGAGGTTGGCCATCCAGCCCGTACCGATGCCGCCGTTCGGCAGAGGCGCAGGCACTCCGAACGACGGGAACCAACTGATGAGTTGCGGCAGAGTGAGGAACACAATCGCCCAGAACATCCATTTCGCGAAGTTTCCCCCGACCAACGCGTCGGGAATGGATCCTTGCCGCAGGCTGAGTCCCGCTAGCACCAGGCAAATGATGGCTGCAGACGGCGCAAGCAGCAGCATCACTCTCATGAAATCCGTGATTAGTTGAGGAGGGGCCATAATCGTTGGTTCCAAAAGAAAACCGGCAGGCGCCGCGGGGTCTCCCCCATCGCGCCTGCCGAAAGTGGGTCTAAGTAACTCCACCAGTGCCTTGGGCAATCCAGAACTCCAGCAGTCGTGTGACGCCGGAGACCATGAGAAGTCCGATTGCCGTAAACACCCACTTGCCGAATCCACGCCCCATGGCGAATGAGCCGATCGCCATGAGTG
>DATNLB010000170.1:0-4255 GCA_035603095.1 Candidatus Acidiferrales bacterium | reverse complement strand
CAAGATTCATTGCTCCGTGCTCGCGGAAGACGCCATCAAGGCCGCCATCGGTGACTGGAAGAAGAAGCACGGCGTTGAAGTGCCGGTCGCGGAGAAGGCCGCTCACTAATTCTTCGCAGGGTGGCGCTTGCTGACGCCTAGAAGTAGGGGCGCAGCATGCTGCGCCCCTACTCGGCGCTTTCAATCCTTATAGGTTTTGGAGTCGTTGAAGATGGCAACAGAAGTCGCAAGTCCGAATGTCGCGAAGATCCACCTGACCGAGCGCGCCGCGCGGAAAATCCGGGAGTTGCTCGAAAAGGATGGCGTTTCGCCTGAACAGGGCGGCCTGCGCGTAGGTGTGCAGGGCGGCGGCTGCTCCGGCCTCTCTTATGCCATGAGGCTGGACACGCAAGCGCGCGATCGCGACAAAATCTTCGAGGAATTCGGCGCGCGCCTCTTCGTGGACCCGAAAAGTTTTCTGTTCCTGAACGGCACGACGCTCGAGTACGAAGAGACGCTGATGCGCCAGGGATTCGTTTTCCAGAATCCCAACGCGGCTCGGAACTGCGGCTGCGGCAGCTCCTTTACGGCCTAGCAGTGTCGAACAATTCCGGCCATTTCGAACTGTTTGGTCTGCCCCGCAAGCTCTGGATCGAAATGGGCGCTCTTGAGCAAAAATTCCTGCAGCTGAGCTGGAAGTTCCATCCAGACAATTTTGTTAACGCCAGCGAACACGAGCGCGAGCTCTCTTTGCAGCGCAGCTCGGAATTGAATGATGCGTACCGCGTTCTTCGCGATCCTGTGGCGCGCCTCGAATATCTCCTTGCTATCGAAGGCGCGCGCAAGGAAGGGGAACACAAGCAGCAGGCGCCGCCGGAGCTGCTCGAAGAAGTTTTCGAGTTGAACGAGTCGCTCGATGAGCTTCGCGAAGCAAAAACCTCGGGAGGCGATCTCGCCGCGCTGAAATCACGCCTCGAATCCGCCGAGAAAAATTTTCAGCAGAAGCTAGGCGAAGTCGATGCGCAGCTTCAAGCCGCCGCCCGCGAATGGGACGCTGCCCTGCAAGCCGACGCCGCCACGCGAAAAAGGGTTATGTCGCAACTGAACGAGCTGTTGAATCGCCGCTCTTATATTAGAAATTTGGTGACCAACGTTCAGAAGGAATTGTTGTAGCTCAAGCCGTTAAATCCGAGTTTTTGCTTTTTGACTGATAACTGAAAACTGAGTACTGAACACTTAGATGGGACGCATCGTAGGAATCGATCTCGGCACCACTAACAGCCTCGTCGCATATCTCGACCCGCGGACGAACCAGCCGAAGTGTATTCCCGGCCCTTACGGCAGCACGCTATGTCCTTCGGTGGTTAGTTTGGATGCGGATGGAACCATCGTCGTGGGCGAGGCGGCTCGCAGAAGGCTCCTCACGCAGCCGGAGCGAACCATTTATTCCGTCAAGCGCCTCATGGGCCGCGGCCCTGCCGACGTTCAAAGCGAACTCAAGCTCTTTCCGTTTCGCATCGACTCCGCGAGCAAAAACGTCATCCGTGTCATGCTCGGCGATCGAGTTTTCACCCCGCCTGAAATTTCCGCTTTTATCCTGCGCGAGCTGAAAAACTGGGCCGAAGCACATTTCGGCGAAACCGTCGACCGCGCCGTCATCACCGTACCTGCCTATTTCAATGATGCGCAGCGCCAGGCCACCAAGGACTCCGGGAGAATTGCCGGCCTCGAAGTTCTCCGTCTCGTCAACGAACCCACTGCGGCCGCGCTGGCCTATGGCCTCCACGAAAAACAGCGCGGCAAAGTTGCCGTTTACGATCTTGGCGGAGGCACATTCGACATTTCCGTCCTCAAGCTGATCTCCACGGCCGATGGCGATATCTTCCAGGTTCTTTCCACCAATGGCGACACGCACCTGGGCGGCGACGACATCGACAATCTGCTGCAGGCGTTCGCCCACGAACTGATTCTCCAGCACGATGAAATCGACTTTTCGCCGCATGGCGAACTGGCGCAGGAACTTCGCAAAGCGCTGATCGACGTAAAGCATCGGCTTTCCGAATCGGAGTCGGCCACGCTTCGTTTCCCGCTGCCGGACGGCAAAGTGTTCGTTCATGAATTCACCCGCGGTGCGCTCGACGCCCTCATTCGCCCCGTGGTTGAGCGCACTATGGGGCCCGTCAAGCAGGCGCTCGCGGACGCCCAGCTCAAGCCCGCGGAGATGGACGAAGTCGTGCTTGTCGGCGGCGCCACGCGCACGCCGCTGATTCGCCGCACCGTGCAGGAGTTTTTCGATCGCAAGCCGCACATCGAGCTGAATCCCGACGAAGTCGTGGCGCTCGGGGCTGCCGTTCAGGCCAATATTCTCCACCAGGGCGTCAAAACCATGCTGCTGCTCGATGTCACGCCCCTCTCTCTCGGCATCGAAACTTACGGCGGAGCGGTTGCAAAAATTATTCCGCGCAATTCCACGATACCTGCTAGCGCGCAAGAACTTTACACTACCGGCGTCGACAGTCAGACCGGCATCGACATCCACGTTCTCCAGGGTGAACGCGAACTGGCAAAAGACTGCCGCTCGCTTGCGCGCTTCACTCTGCGCGTGCCGCCCGCGCCCGCCGGATTGCCGCGCATCGAAGTGAAATTCCTGATCGACGCTAACGGTATCCTGCAAGTCGGCGCCAAGGATCTTCGCACCGGCGAGCAGCATTTCATCGAAGTCCAGCCCAGCTACGGCATCAACGATTCAGAAATCGAGCGCATGCTCGAGGAATCCATCGAATACGCCGAGCAGGATTTCGCCGAGCGCCAGGTTATCGAAGCCCGCACCGAGTCCGAGGCGATCCTGTCGGCCACCGCCAAAGCGCTAGCCAATCCGCAGTCGGCCTCTTTGCCGGTCGAAGAACGCGCTAAAATCGATTCCAGCGTAGCCGCGTTGCAGGAATCCGTAGCCGGCAGCGATTACAAATTAATTCGCAAGCGCATCGACGAACTGAATCACGCCACCGAGCACCTCGCGGAAGTGCTAATGAATTCGGCGGTTTCAACGGCCTTGGAAGGCCGGAAGCTCGCCGAGGTTTGAAAGTTTTGTCTTTTGCGTCATTCCGAGCGAAGCGAGGAATCTCTCTTCGATTTCGGCGAGACGATGACGAAATCGGGGGAGGAAGCTAAATGGGCGGCAGCAACCCATATATCGAAGAAGTCAAATACAAACCCGCCACGAAGAAATTCAAAGTGACATTTCTTCCCAGCGGCAAGACCATCGAAGTCGATCCGGAGAAAATTCCCTACGGTCACAACGGCCTCCCCGGCAGCATCCTTGACATTTCCGAAGGCATCAAGGCCGGCCTCGACCATGCCTGCGGCGGCGTTTGCGCCTGCTCCACGTGCCACGTCATCGTTAGGGAAGGCCTCGAATCCTGCAACGAAGCCACCGACGCCGAGTTCGACGAATTGGACGAAGCTCCCGGCATCACGCCGAAGTCCCGCCTCGGCTGCCAGACCGTGCCCGACGGCACCACCGATATCGTCGTCGAAATCCCCGAGTGGAACAAGAACTACGCCAAGGAACTGGATCACTGAAAGTTTTCAGTCGTCAGTGTTCAGTTCTCAGTACTCGGTCTGAAATCTAGAAACTCTTTTCTACTTTCAGTGTTCAGTGCATAGTCGGAAGTGCAAGAATCCTTTCTGTTTTCTCTTGTGACTGACTACTGATCACTGAAAACTGAAAACATTCTTTCAGGAGTCGCGCATGCCGCCGACATTCGGTTGGGACAATTTCGAAGACATCGCCATCGGCCTCACGGACAAGTTTCCGGACACCGATCCGCTCACCGTCCGCTTCACGGACATGCACAAATGGATCACCGAGCTCCCCGGCTTCTCCGGCGACCCCGCGGCCTCCAACGAATCCA
Source organism: Candidatus Acidiferrales bacterium (assembly GCA_035603095.1). Classification (GTDB taxonomy): domain Bacteria; phylum Acidobacteriota; class Terriglobia; order Acidiferrales; family UBA7541; genus Acidiferrum. Next base: position 362 of record DATNLB010000170.1, on the reverse strand, counting down.
AACTCGAAGCCATCCAGATGGCCTGGCACGAAGAATTTCAAGACCGGCAGACCTAGCCACTTCCTCCACCAGCACGTTGCCGCGGGCCCGAAAAATTTGGCATAATCCCCTCGTACTGGGGAGGCTGCCTGATGAAAAGCATCCCTTTTCTTTTGCTCGCAGGATTTCTGATCCTGCCAAGGTCCATTTCTCTGGCTCAGGCACCGCAGCAACCTCAGCGTGTCCCGGACGGAGGCACACGCGAGGTCCTGATCAGCATTCTCATCCCGTCCTTGCCGAATGCCCCATTCACCGCCACTGTGAACACGGAATGGATTCGGCAATTGCCGGATGGCAGCACCATCACCCTGAAGAATCACCGC
>DATNLB010000559.1:0-4748 GCA_035603095.1 Candidatus Acidiferrales bacterium | reverse complement strand
TTATGCTTACGTGCTGTCACTAATGAGCGGGCGAGTCGTGGAGCCGGGCAAGTTTGCGAATTGGATTGCTCCGCCGGCGCGCGGGATTAACAATCAACCGTTGAACTTTGAGTACGTTCGATTCAATTAGCGCGCGCGATTACAGGCGCAAGCTTCGGCGAAGGGCGGCGATCTCTGGAACCGATTATCGATATTCACGTTCACATCATGCCGTACCACATGATGAAGCCGTCGGCCCACGAGCTGATGAAGCGCGGCCGCAAGGACTACGCCGATGTTGAACGCTATTGTGCCGATCCCAGAGAATTTCTCGGGCTGCTCGATCGTCTCGGGGTGGAACGCGCCGGGCTGATCAACTACGTGGCGCCAAAGATCATCGGGTTCACGCCGGAAGTGAATGACTGGAGCGCGAAGTATTGCAGCGCGGCTCCGGACCGTCTCATCGCGTTCGGCGGAGTGCTTCCTGGGACGGTTCCCGATCCGGGCGCGGAAGTGGACCGCCTTGCAAAGCTCGGGATTCGCGCCATCAAAATGCATCCCTCGCATCAGGCGCTTTCGCCGAATGATTACATGGACGGCAATCGCGGCCTGGCGGCAGTTTACGAACGCGCGCAGGCGAACGGCATGCCGATCATGATTCATACGGGGACTTCGATTTTCCCTGGCGCAAGAAATCTGCATGCGCAACCGATGCTCTGCGATGATGTGGGCATCGACTATCCGAACCTCGTGGTCATTCTTGCGCATGGCGGCAGACCGCTGTGGATGAACGAGGCGTTTTTCCTCGTTCGCCGGCACAAAAACATGTACATGGATATCTCCGGCATCCCGCCACAGAAATTGATGGAATATTTTCCGCGAATCGAAGACGTGGCGGATAAAGTGCTGTGGGGCACGGACTGGCCCGGGCCAGGCGTTCCGGCGATCAAGGGGAACATTGAGAAGTTCAACGCGCTGCCGATTGGGGCCGCGGCGAAGCGCAAGATTTTGTACGACAATGCGGCGCGGCTTTTTCCGCGTTGAAATATGTTTTCGGCCAGCGGTTGTAGTTTGCTGCAGTTGATTTGGTATCGAAGACTCCCAACGTTTCTTAGCGGCTGAAAAAACATCAATGCCCTTCTACGACCAGGCCATTGAAACGGCACCACGTGAGCGGTTGCAGACGCTTCAGTTCCAGAAGCTGCAAAAACTTCTTCGCGAGATTTCTGGCCGCAACCGTTTCTACATCAAGAAATGGAAGGATGCGGGAATCGTCACGCCGGAGATCCAGTCGTTTTCTGACTTCCAGAAGCTCCCACTTACTTGCAAATCGGAACTCGCCCGCGCGCAGGAAGAGGCGCCGCCATTTGGAACCAACGCAACCTATTCCGTGGACGCTTACACACGCGTTCATCAGACATCTGGAACCACGGGCACGCCGCTGCGCGTCGTGGATACTCCCGAAAGTTGGGAATGGTGGGGAGAGTGTTGGGCGCATGTCTTGAAGGCCGCGGGCGTGACCTGGGCAGATCGCGTGTTCCTGGCATTTTCGTTCGGCCCTTTCATCGGCTTCTGGGCGACGGTCGAAGGAACAAGGAAAATAGGCGCGATGGTGATTCCCGGCGGCGGATGGGATTCCATCCAGCGCTTGCACATGATGCGTGACCTCGGAGCGACGGTGGTGTGCTGCACGCCAACGTATGCGCTGCGGCTCGCGGAGGTAGCTCGCGCGGAACATTTTGACATGCGCGCAATGCAGGTTCGCACGCTGATCCATGCCGGAGAGCCGGGAGCGAACGTGGCGCGGACGAAATCGCGGATTCAAAAAGAGTGGAGCGCGAAATGCTTCGATCACGCAGGCGCTTCCGAGGTGGGAGCGCATAGTTTCGAATGCGAGGTTCAGCCTGGAGGAATTCATCTCCTCGAAAGTGAGTTCATTGCCGAGGTGCTTGACCCGCAAACCGCGAAAGAAGTGCCCAGTGGCGAAATCGGAGAGTTGGTGATAACGAATTTGGGACGCGCAGGTTTTCCGGCTATCCGATATCGAACCGGAGATCTGGTGCGATTGAACCTGGCTCCTTGCGCTTGCGGGCGCACTTTCGCGCGCTTCGACGGAGGATTGCTGGGCCGGAGCGACGACATGGTGACGATCCGGGGTGTGAACGTCTACCCGACGGCGATCGAAAACGTAATCCGTCAATTTGCGAGCGTAGACGAGTTCCAGGTGACGGTCACAACTTTGCACGAGATGCACCATCTCGAAATACAAATTGAAGTGGTGTCTGGGAACGATGTCGAACATGTTCGAACGCACGTCGAGCAGGCCATCTACCACGCGCTTTCGCTGCATCCCACGGTGAAAGTGGCCGAAGCGGGCAGCCTTACCCATTTTGAGATGAAAGCCCGCCGCTTCCGGCGGCTCGACGGCGCTTCGGAAAACCAACCAGGATAAGCGGGTAGATGCCGGCGCGCCTGGCCAGCAAAGACTTTACTTTGGGCCAGCCATAATCTGAACGCCTGTTCTTTTTCTGAACCATCGTTCAGAAGTCTTTGACATAAGTCGCCGGAAGATGGACACTAGGCAGGCAGTTCGATGTTGCAGCCTTTCCCTCCTTCGAACGCTGGAGAATTTACGTTGTCAAACCGCCAAGCCAAGAGTCAGCACAACGGCTATCCCAAGCGGCGCTATCTTGCGCGGCGTCTGGAAATCTTGCGCGCCGCGGGGCGAGAGTTTCGGGTGCGCGGATTTGCGGAGACCGGCATGCGCGACATTGCAGCAGCCGCGGCACTTTCTCCGGCAAATCTTTACAACTACTTCCGGGGGAAACACGAAATCCTCTTTTTTTGTCAGGACAATTCCCTGGACCGGATGATCGCGGCGCTCGACAAGGCTCGCCGGATGAGAACCAGCGCAGCGATGAAGCTCCGCATGGTGATCGTGTCGCATTTGCGATGCGTACTCGACGAAGTCGAGGGTTCCGCAGCGCATCTTTTGACGACGGCGCTGGCGCCCCGCCAACAACGCTATCTGGTAACAAAACGCGACAAGTATGAAGAAGGCGTGCGCAATTTAATCGCTGCGGGCATGCGATCGGGAGAATTCGTCCTCTGTGATGCGGCGCTTGCGGGGCGCGCCATTCTTGGAGGCCTGAACTGGAGCGTGCAGTGGTTCAACCCCGAGGGACCGCTAACCGCGGCGGAGATCGCGGAAAGATTTGCGGACTATCTGATCCGAGGTCTGCTGGCCAGACCAGATGCCCTTCGGCGGCCTTCTTTTGATAGAGAACCGCATCGCGCAGTCCGCGGGACTGTCCTACAGGGCGAAAAAAGACGCGCATCGGTTAGGTAATAATTTCGAGAGGTGCTTGGACGTGACCACACTGCCCATCGAATCGCAGAAATCGGCACAGATACGATTCACTTTGAACGGCGAAGAGACCGATGTCTCCTTCGCGCCTTACAAGACTCTGCTGGAGGTACTGCGCGAAGATCTCGGTCACACGGGCACGAAGCACGGCTGTGAGCTGGGAGAATGCGGAGCTTGCGCCGTTCTTCTCGACGGCGAGCCCGTGCTTTCCTGTCTCGTGCTGGCACTCGAGTGTGGTGGAACGCGAGTACTGACTGTGGAAGGCCTCGGACAAGACGGGAACCTTCATCCATTACAAGATGCTTTTGCCGATCTCGGCGCGGCGCAGTGCGGCTATTGCACGCCGGCGATTCTAGTCACGGCGAAGGCTCTGCTGGATCGGAATCCTCACCCCAGCCGCGATCAGATCCGCGAAGCGATCTCCGGAAATCTATGCCGGTGCACGGGCTATCTTCAGATTTTCGAGGCTGTCGAAGCCGCAGTGCTCAAGATCGCAGACGAGAAGCGTTCTGTAACGTAGATGCGACGGCAAGGGCTCGTGCTGGCACTCAGGAGGACGTATGCCGGATGAAAAGGATTCGCGGAAGATGCCCGTTGATGCTCCAAAGACCAACGGAGACGAACTTCGCGTTATCGGCGTCCCTCGGCGCAGAGTCGATGCCCGTGCGAAAGTGACAGGCCAGACGCGCTTCGCCGACGACATTTTCCTGCCGCGCATGGTGCATTGCAAACTGCTGCGGTCTCCCCATCCTCATGCGCGCATCCGAAAAATCGACACGTCGCGCGCGGACGCTCATCCGGGAGTGTACCTGGTGCTGACGGGGAAGGACGTTCCCATCCGGTACGGAATTCTTCCGGTAAGCCAGGACGAGCAAGCCCTTTGCGTCGATCGCGTGCGGCACGTCGGAGATCCTGTCGTTGCCGTCATCGCGCGCGAAGAGCTGACGGCCTTTGAGGCGCTCGATTTGATCGACGTCGATTATGAAATTCTTACGACGATATCCGATCCCGAGGAAGCTCTGGCGACTCGTGAGCCGCGGATTCACGAATACGGTGAAGAGGGAAACATTCATAAGCTGGTGGCGCTGGAATTCGGCAATGTGGAAGAAGGTTTCGCCGAAGCAGACGAAATTTTCGAGGACACTTTTTTCTTCCAGGGGAGCACCCACCTGCCCATCGAGCAGCACGCAGCGGTCGCCATCAAGGATCCCGATGGCAAACTGACTATTTGGTCCAGCACGCAGACCCCTCATTACCTTCATCGTGCGCTCGCCAAAGTGCTGGAAATGCCGGCCGCGCATATTCGCGTGATCGCCACGCCGAACGGCGGCGGCTTCGGCGGGAAAAGCGATCCGTTCAATCACGAAATCGTTGTAGCAAAAGCCGCTCTCATGCTCGATCG
>DATNLB010000601.1:0-4040 GCA_035603095.1 Candidatus Acidiferrales bacterium | reverse complement strand
CGAGAAGTACTCCAACGTTCCCATGGGCTTCGCCGATGCTTGCCTCGTTCGCATGACCGAAACGCTTGCCGATCCCATCATCCTCACTACCGACCAAGATTTCCGAGTTTACCGTCGCCACAGCCGTCAAGTGGTTCCCAGAGTGACACCCGAGTGATCTTGCCGCCGCTTATTTCTGCCGAAACTGAACCTGGCCTTTCTGCTTTCTGAGGCCAACGGAGTAACCTAATCAGAATTTGCCGGAGCTAAGCTAAACCGAGGAAAGCCAACGAATTGCAGCAAAATCCAATGAGTCACTTCCTGTGTTTTATTCGTGCAATACTCACTCTTTGGCGCCATTCTCCACAATTGATACTACGTCTGTACTACGTTTTCATCGCGGCCATCAGCCCTGGAAGATACCTCCATCGACGGGGCCGAGGGGGCGAGCGGTTGGCCATTTTCCCAGATCGCCGCAGGCTGTCGTGTTCTTCGGTTGGACGGCGAAACACGAATGACACAGGAAAAGTGGTTCGCGAGGCTCAGGCCAGAGCGGAAGTGTCCCGATGGCATCGCTCGAGACCAACCTAAAGAATTACCAGAGGACTTTGAGATCCTTGTACAACCTGAATTTCTCGTCGCAGGTGACCACCGGGATCTTTTCGCACACCGCCTGGGCAATGATTTGGCGGTCGAACGGGTCCGCGTGGTGTGGCGGGAGATCGAAAAGATAGAACGCATGATGCGTCGTGTACGGCAGTATACGAAGGTCCAGATCCTCAATCGCGCGGTGTGTGTCTGCGGCGGAAAGTCTTAACTTGCCGCGGGCCGCCTTGATAGCGATTTCGGAAAGAGAAATTGCGCTCAGTTCTAGGATGTTTTCCGTATTTTGCAAAAGAGTGGCCGCGCGTTTAGTGAGTCGTTCCGGTGACTCAACAGCGAAGATCAGAACGACCGTGTCCAGGAGCAACCGCACCTAGTCTCGTCCTTCGACGAAGGCTTCGACTTCGTCGTCCGACATGGGCTTCCACCATTCCGGTTCGAGGACTTGAATCTTGCCTTTGAGGGTTCCGAGCCTTCGTTTTTTGCGGCTGGGCTTTTTCGTTCGGACCATATCCACGGCAGGCACGCCACGGCGGCAGATGGTCACGGTTTCGCCATCCTCGGCGGCCTTGATCAGCTCGGGAAGCTTGTTCTTGGCATCTGCTACGCTAACCTTCATCTATTGTATGATAGCTATCTAATATAGCCATGTCAAGAAAGCAGTTTCGGCGGCGGGCCATTGTGTGTTAATTAACGGCCCAGCTAAATATTAGACCAAAGTGGGTCTGCTAGCGCCGGAAGCGATGACGAGCTTAGCGAGCTTTGCTGAGCTCTTCGGCGAGATGCACTTGGTATGAGTATCCCTGTTCGGTGAGAAACAACTTGCGGTGGTGTGCGAACTCCTCTTCCTTGGTGTCTCGGGAGACTAACGTGAAGAAGCGCGCTGCGCGTCCATCATCCTTGGGCCGGAGGACACGCCCGAGCCGCTGGGCTTCCTCCTGACGTGAGCCGAAAGCACCTGATACCTGAATGAGCAAATCAGCATCCGGCAGGTCAATGGCGAAATTCCCAACCTTTGAGAGCACAATGCAGCGCAGTTCGCCTTTCCGGAACCTTTCGTAGATCCGCTCTCGCTCGATCTCCGGTGTTTTCCCCGCGACGAGCGGAGCGCCAATCTCCTTCGCAATGGTTTCAACCTGGTCGATATACGCACCGATGACGAGGATGCGTCCATCAGGATACCTTTGGAGCAGCTCACGAAGATGGGTCATCTTCGCTGGATTCTCTGCCGCAACCCGGAACTGAGATCGTCGCTCAGTTAGCGCGTACTCCATACGCCGCTCGGCACTCATGGGAACGCGAAGTTCGATGCAGGTAGCGGTCGCGATCCACGCTTGTCGCTCGAGGTCCTTCCAAGGCACATCGAAACGTTTTGGTCCGATCAGGGCGAAGACATCGCTCTCTCGACCGTCTTCGCGCACGAGCGTTGCCGTCAGTCCGAGCCGCCTTCGCGCCTGGAGGTCCGCCGTGGCCCGGAAGACCGGCGCGGGCAAGAGGTGAACTTCGTCGTAGATGATGAGCCCCCAGGAACGCGCCCGAAACAACTCGAGGTGTGGAAACTCCGCGGCTTGGTCTCGCCGCCAGGTGAGGATCTGATAGGTTGTGAGCGTCACCGGGCCGGTGTTCTTCCACTCTCCGGTGTACTCCGCGATGTCCTCTTGCCTGAGCGAGGTCTTGTCGAGAAGCTCGTGCCGCCACTGCTTCACCGAGGTCAGACTGGTCGCGAGCACGAGAGTTGTTTGCTTCACTAGGTCCATTGCGGCCAGGCCCACGATGGTTTTGCCGGCGCCGCACGGCAGAACGATGACCCCACTTCCCCCGCGTTCTGAACCAGCGAGATAGAATGCCTCCGCAGCTTGGCGCTGATAGTCGCGCACTTGAAAAGGCTTGCCCGAAACCGTGTTCGCGCGCAGCTCCAGATCGAGATGCTCACCGGGGAGGTAGCCTGCAAAGTCTTCTGCGGGATAGCCCGCAGCGACGAGCGCCTGCTTCAGGACGCCGCGTGCATCGGGAGCGATTCGGAACTCTGTTGGGCTGATTCGATGGGTCAGGTATTGACCTGCTGCCTTGTCCTGTGCAACGTGCTCGGCTGTCATTTGGTCTTGGCAACTGCAGCGTAGAATGTTGCCATCGCGGGCGATGACCACCCGCCCGTACCGCGCTGCGAGCTCGAGGATTTCTTGCTCAACGTTTGATGGCACCGGGTAGCGGGCGTGCTCCCGTAGAGCCGTGACCATCTGTTCGGCGGCCAGCCCTGTTGATCGCGCATTCCATATGGAGAGCGGCGTGAGCCGATAGGTATGAACGTGTTCCGGGCTCTTCACGAGCTCAGCGAAGGGTGCCAGGGCCGTTCGTGCCTCATTCGCGTGTTGGGCACTGACTTCGAGTAAAACGCTGCAGTCGCTCTGGACGATCAGTGCTTTGTTGGCGGCCGTGGCCATGCGCTATGCCTCGGCCAGTGGTCGGATCATTTTCTTGGCTGCGGTCGCCTGGCCGCCATTTGCGACTTGCGCACTTGCGGGAGCAACGAGATAGCCAACCTCACGGAGGCCATTTAACCTTCGCCTTCAGTTCTTCAAAAGCGTTGAATGCAATGGGGCAGATAGCAATGTTGTCAAGGACCCCGTAGAGCCTAAAGATGAAGTCCGGTTTTTCAAGGTGGGGATATGACCTGCAAACATCTGGCCGGCCTTCATAAATCGAACACAAATTCCCCTTGAGCGCGGGGCAAGGTTTCACTATGCCTTCTACCACAAAGCGTTTCTTGAATTCGTCTATCGATTGCTCCATTGACTTTGCTATCGTGCGAAGCTCGGGCTCTGTGAATTCCAGTTCCAAAACTCGACAACAATTCCCACATTCTTTGCAGTCGATAAGAGCGAAGTACTTCTGGCTGAGGGCTTTCACGACATCATCGATATCATCTGGGGCGTAATTCTTGAGCCACGCGCGGAAGTCACGGTTCTCGATTTCATTTCCTTCGCTGAAAACTTTAATGCGTTGGAGATACTCTGCGTTGACGGTGATCTGCCCGCCCTGTTGCCCCGGGTTCTGTACCACGACTTTTGGTCCAACTTCCTTCCGGCTTGTTTTCGCTCGCCTGGTCCTCATGGTTTCCATCTTCGGTCTTCATCGTTTTGCGGTCATTGTTCCTCTCCGCGTTCCGTACTGTAAGCAATCGTTAGCGGCTGATAGTGCCCTTTCAGAAACAGCTGCGCTTCGCAAATTAGTGACGCTGGGCTTCCTGAAGCTGCTCGACAATTTTATCGGCATTACAGTCGGTTTCTGCGATTTCTGGGTTGTGGACAATGGCTTCAGCTTTCATGACTCCTGGTAGAGGAATCGGATAGACTTCAGGTGGTGGGCTACTCTCGCCCTCTGCATGCACTGTTACTTCCAGCGAATGGTGTGGATTGCCCTGTGGGTCGTGCGGATTTGGCACCCAATACTGCCCAAAT
>DATNLB010000266.1:0-10602 GCA_035603095.1 Candidatus Acidiferrales bacterium | reverse complement strand
GGGTCTCTGCTCGTAACCGTTTCGGAGAATATCGGCAAAGCACTTGGCAACAGTGAACGCTGACTCCGGGCGAACTGCATGGTGGGAAACCAGCGGCATTCTCTTCCGCGGTTGATCGATAAATTGATCGAGCCAACCCTTGGGCAGCACGCCGAGAAAACCCGCACCAAATACCTGCTCGAGTTTCCCGCCGGCTCAACTGGCACCCTCGAAGCCTAACTCAGCGAGGAATCAGAATTCGTAGCGTAGCGCAAACTGCATCACGCGCGGTTGGGTCAGCAGACTGGTGTAGGCGCCGAAACTGCTCGGTTGCTGCGTCAGCGAAGTGAGCAGAGATGATGAGCCCACGCTCTGGGCGTTGAAGCGCGTGAGGTTCGGCACGTTGAACCCCTCCCAGCGGAACTGCAGGCTTTGGCTTTCCCGAGGCAACTTCCAGCGCTTTCCCAGGCTCATATCCCAGCTGGCAAAGCCATCGCCACGCAGGACATTGCGCGAGCCCACCCCTCCTGGGAGGGGCAGAGTAAAGTCCGATTGTGCCGCAACGGGATCAGCAAAAACGCTGACACTGCCGTTTTGCTTGAACACACCGGTTTTCGGCCTGGCAGTCATTTGAGAGATGGCCGTGAGAAACCAATCCGTGGGCCAGCGCTGACCGCCATCCACGCTGAACGGGAATCCGCTGGTCCAGCGGGCCAGTCCGGAAAGCTGCCAGCCCCCGATAAAAGCGTCCTGAATGCCGTTGGCGCCGCGGGCTAGGGCCCGGCCTTTGCCGACCGGCAAGTCGGCAATCCAATTGAGGTTCATCTGGTGCGTGAGGTCAAAGTCGGAGACCGCGCGGGCCAAGTTTGGGGAAAAGGCGTTCGCCAGGCGAGTACCCACAAGGCCGATATTTTGATATCCATAGACAGAAAATCCCACGCGCGAGGCCGCGGAAGTGATATCGATGGATTTGGAGAAGGTGTAGTTGAAGTCGAACTGCAATCCGTGGCTGAGCTGCTTCCTCAAGCTGACTTGGAGTGCATGATAGTTCGAGGTCCCGACGGAGCTCCATCCGTACATGGAGAAAGCTTGGTTACTCAGAAACTTGCCGGACTGGCAGAAGGGCCCAGGGCACAGGCCTGGCAACTGACTACTTGGACCGTTGAAAAAATAGGGTGTCAGTGAGCTGCTGTTGTCTCCCAACCCGCCGTAGGAGTCAATGTCTGCCAGCCCTACGATTTCGTCGCCGATTACGGAAAGCGCTGGGTTGTAATAGAGGTCGAAGACTGCCTGAAGCAGGCTGTCCGTGCTATTTGCTGCGGGGAAGGGGACTGCGAACCCGGGTTTTGATAGAAGGTCGGCATACGCGGTGGCGCCCGCACGAAGCGGCGGCAACATGTCCACCCAGTATTGGGAGGTCGGACCAAGCATCGCCGCAGTAACGCTCGAAATCTGTGCCGGCGTGATAACCGCGCTGTAGAAGTTGGTGGGCTGCCCATTATTGTTGGCCACGGCAAAGGACCTGGCCAGATTGGAAAGGGCCGCCGCCGCCCTGTAGTAGTCAATTCCAGTCTTGGGGTCCACGATATCGAGTGGCTGACTTAGATCGCGCTGCGTTAGTAGTCGGTGGCCGAAGCGGCCAACGTAGGATACTTGTAGCGAGAATCGTTTAGGCAGCTCGCGGCCCACGGAAAAGTCAACCGCATACGCGTGTGGAGTTTTCAGGGTGTCGTCATTGGCCCACAAGTTGGCTTGAGAGGTAACGCCGGGCACCTGTGGAAAGCCCGGTATAGGCGGCGATTGCAGAAATTGGGTGGGGGTGCCGCCATTCGGTGGGAAGTTGAAGGTGGGAATTGTGTTGATGCCGGCAATGCGCGGCAGATCCTCTGCGCTTGTGACACCAACCGTGCAGCAGGCATTTTGCAACGTGGTCGTCAAACCAGCCGAACCGACCGAGTCGGACGTGTTCAGGAGCGCGAAACCCGCACGGTCGTAAACGCGGCTGAAGCCGGCGCGCAAGACCGTCTTGTCGTTGTTGCCGAAGATGCTCCGCAGCAGCCCACCATGAGGACGGGGTGAATACGCGACGGAGATTCGCGGCGAGAAATCTGTCTTTTCAAAGTTGTAAAAGCCAGGGCGGTGGTTCACTGGACCGCCGAGGTTGAATGCAATCGGCAGCTCCGAGGTATACCCCAATCCTTGCTTCATGTTCTTGACGTTCTGATCAAACTGCGTCCCCAAACCAAATGTCGGCGTGGTCTGTAAACCATTTGTCTCCCAAGGCGGGGGGAAGAGCGACCAGCGCAGTCCGTAGGTGAGTGTAAAGTTTGGTTTAATTCGCCAGGTGTCCTGCCCGTAGAACTCGTACCAGTTAAGCCCATAGTTTCGTTTTACCGGATCGCCCTGGTTCTGCGGGATGCCATTGCGATCGAGGTTATAATTGGCGACCACATCGGAGATCATTCCATACAAAGCCAGCAGCGGTCGGTCGTACTGAGTTGCGTTTGATGGTTCCGGGGCTGCACCCCCTGTACAGGGCATTCCCGGAGCACAATCAGCCATGACCGTGAGGTTCGGATGTGCCGAGCCGTTCGAGGGATCCAGCGTGCTCGAGGTATAGGAGAAGCCGATCGGAGACGTCCAGTTGGTGGTCCCAAGGCCCAGGTGAGCCGAATGTAGATAGCTGGTGCGGGGATCGCGGGCGAGGGCAATCGCGGCGCCAAACTGCATGGAATGCTTATTCTTGGTCCAGGACAAATCATCTAGAAGATTATGCGTTCCCACCTGGAAGCTGTGGCTATAGGTGATGCCTTGATCCAGCCCCAGAAAGGTATTCCATGGTTGGTTTTTGCCCGCAGTAGTGCTTATGCCATCCACGCCATAGCTCTGCCGCGTGTATCCCCAATGAAAGGAATTCGCGAGAGTGGAGCTAAGAATGGCGGTATAGCCGAAGGCGAACCCTTTGCTATGGTCTGCGGTGGTTTGCTGCGGAGCGTCTCCCGGCAGGAAGGGGGCTCCGGGGTTTCGCAAATTCTGCACTGCGCCGCGCCAGAATAGAGTGTGAGTGCCGTTGGAGGTAAGGCGGTAATCCGCACGCGCGATGAAAACATCGTTATCCAGGCTGGTGGGAGCGCGGAAAACGAAGCCGGCATAGTTCAAACTATCGCCAGCGGAAGGATCGTTGGTCACCGTCTTACCAGTACAAAAGGTCTTGTCGAGATATCCAGTGTGGTTGGTCAGGTCGAGCATGGCAGGATCAATCCCAATGCCACGAGGGTCGAGGTTCTTGAGGTCAGTGGGCGTTAGGGAGAGGAGCTTAGTCGTTCCAGTTGTTGGATCGAGGTATTGGTACCGAAAGATGCCCTGGCAAAGGGAGGGCGTGGGAATAACGCGCTCCGCGCGCTGTTCCTCCCGCTCGCGCGTTCCCTCGTAATTGGTGAAGAAAAACAGGCGGTCCTTCCGCAGCGGTCCGCCCACCGATGCCCCGAAAATATTGCGCTTCAGTTGGAGAGGCTTGTTCGGAAGGCCAATGTTCAGCTCCGACTGTTTCACAAGGTAGTCATTGGCGCTGGTAACGGTGTTGCGCAAGTTCTCATAGGCCGAACCGTGGAACGTGTTCGTGCCACTCTTGGTGACCAGGGCCACTTGCGCTCCCGAGCCCTGACCCTGATCCGCGCCATAGTTGGTCGTGGTTACCCGAAATTCCTGAACGGAGTCCTGCGTCACCGGCAGTACGGAGGTAAACGCATATCCATTGGACTGGTCGTTCACGTCTACTCCATCGAGCGTGACGTTGCTCTGATCGCTCCGCGCGCCGTTCACCGAACCATTGCGAGTGTCCTGATCCTTGTCGGCAACGCGGTTGCCAGTGTACGCGACTCCGGCTTGCAAGCTCAGCAAATCGGGAACATTGCGGCCCTCCAGCGGAATATCCCGCACCTGCGTTTCGTCAAAAGAATTTCCGATCGAGGCATCCACCAGGTTCAGCGCCGGTTCCTCCGCCGTGACCGTCACCGTCTCCTTGCCGCCTCCGACTTTGAGTTGGACATTTACCGTCACTGGCGTGTTCACTAGCAGCTGCAATCCCATCTGCTCGTATTTCTGGAAACCCGTCGCCAACACTTCGAGTGTGTAGGTTCCCGGAGGCAGGAATAGAAATTGATAACCGCCCTCATCTCCTGTCGTCGCCGTACGTGCGATCTTGGATTCCGGATTCGTCAGAGTCACCGAAGCCCCTCCAACATACCCCCCGGAACTGTCGGTCACCGTGCCGCGGATCGAGGTCGTCGCCTGGCCCCACGCGATGCTCCCGGCAATCAGCTGGGCGAGCAGCGCCAGGGCGAGAGCTCCGGCTCTTGCGATACCCTTCCGCCAAATAAAGTGTGAAAGCCCCGCTAGGTGTGATGTGCGGTTCATGGCGCCCCCTCCACTCACTGGTTCATGTTTTTCCAGGCATAACAGTTATGCAAACCCAAACATTACTAAAATTGTGCAAGGCTAACTACAGGCAGAAAAAGTGTCAAGCAGGAAGTTTCAATCGGTCGGCGGTAAATTTTTGGGGGATCAGCCTGGGGGAAAAAAGGAATCGGGTTGGCGCCGGCATAGCCTTGGGATGCCCCGCGCGCGTTCAGGTTGATGTGCATCCCCCGACCGAGAAACCGATCCAGGAGTCGTACTCCGCCGCCTTTTACTCGGACGTACGGTTTTTGTTAGGATTCTCATTGTTGCCGCGTGGTGCAGGGATGACACCGCAGCGATTGCAACTACTTTCAGACGCTCGCGGGGCAGGAGACCACCGAATGTCACTCATCGATCCACCTGCCGATAAGCCAGACAGATCCCGGGCCATGGCCTTCACCGTCGCGGCGCTTGTGCTGGTCGCGATCGTGGCGCTGTGGTATACGTTCCGCTACTACCCGGAAAAGAAAGCGGCCGAGCGTTTCTTTGATGCGCTAGTTGCCGGCAACACCGACTTGGCCTATCAACTCTGGAAACCGAGTTCGAGTTATACGATGAAGGATTTTCTCGCCGACTGGGGCCCGCAGGGCTACTACGGCCCGGTGAAGAGCTACAAAATTATCCATGCCAAAGCACCGGGAGGCTCGAATGCCATTTCTGTTTCGACGGAGATAAGCCCTTACTCGCCGATGCCGGACACCTCTGACACGGAAAAGAGCCGCAAGACGCGCGTCGTTGACCTGTGGATCCAGCCGAGCGACAAATCCTTTAGTTTCCCGCCATAGATTTTTTCCAGCCACAAGCCCCTCTCAAGGACTCAGTCGTGAATCTCCTCTAGGGCGCGCGTGAGTTCCTGCGGGCTCACGCTGGCGGTGCCGAGTTTGCCAACGACGACGCCGGCCGCGGTGTTGGCGAGCATAGCAGCGTCGGCGAGCGGCGCCCCAGCCGCGGCAGCAAGGGCCAGGACGCTGAGAACGGTGTCGCCTGCCCCTGTAAGGTCGAAGACTTGCCGGCCGGTTGCGCCGCGCTCGACGCCTGGCTGGCCGACGCGCGCGTAGGTCACTTCTAAGCCCGTCGCTGGAATGTGTATGTGCCGCGGCGAGGACTCCTCAAACAAACTCATACCCTTCTCCCCGCGCGTGATCACCACGGCACTGCAGCCAAAATGCGCCAGCAGCGCGCGGCCCGCCTCTTCCACCGATTGCTCGTCGGCCAGCGAGCGCGTCACGTAGAAACCCGCCTCCTTCGCATTGCACACGATGGCCCGCGCGCCGCGATAGGCGTAGAGCCTGGACGTCTTTGGCTTCACGAAAACGGGAACGTGTAATTGATGCGCGGCGCTCAGAACTCGATCGGCAAAATCATCGGTGATCAAGCCTTTGTCGTAATCGGAGAGAACCAGCGCATCCAGATGCTTCAGCGCGCTGAAAAGAAGGCGGAGGAGTTTTTCCTGGGTTTCGGTGCGCAGCGGCTCGCGGCGCTCCGTATCGACGCGCACGACGTGGTGGTGCTTGGCGATAATCCGCGTCTTTACCGTAGTGACGCGTTTCGAATCGGCGAGAACGCCTCTGTCCGCGATGTTCGCGGCGCGAAGGCATTTTTGCAATGCGCGCCCGGGCTCATCATTACCGGTAACTCCGAACGCTTCCACGCGCGCACCGAGCGTAGCGATGTTTGCGGCGACGTTGCCCGCGCCGCCCAGGCATTCGCTCTGCTCGACGAAATCGACCACGGGAACGGCCGCTTCCGGCGAGAGCCGCGAGGCCGTGCCCCAAAGGTAGCGGTCCAGCATCACGTCGCCGAGCACGCCGATGCGCTTGCCGCGCAGGCGCGGGATCAATCGTTTCAACCGGGGAACGGCATCGGCAATGTTGGTGGCCATGCGGGCTCTTTGATTTTTCCGTTCCTCGATCGGCTAGTCCTCGGCGATTTTCGCTTCTTCCGGCATCATGACGGGAATTTCATCGCGCACCGCATAGACCCGCCGGCAGGATCCGCACTTCAATCCCGAGCCGTCGCTCAGCAGCTCCACCCGCGTCTTGCAAACAGGGCAAACCAGAATGTCGAGAGCATATTTCGGCAATTCCATTGGGTTCTCCGTCCGGGATTCGAGCATTCGTTTACGTGAATTGGCACTGTACCAAACGCTGTCGCACAGGAGCAACTGCGCGCGATCGCACTCCTCCAAGGCCTGTTGCAAATACCCGCGGGTGACTACCGGGACTCGCTGGCGCGCAATCGTCTTGACCCCTCACAAGCCCGGGGGTAGCGTCTTCTTATCGCCTGCGGAAGACCGGAGTCGCCCATGAACTTTCCCCTCAAACTCAACGTGGCGGACAAACTGTTCCGCGAGCACCAACAAATCACCACGGGAACAGTGCGCTACCGCAACATTAGGCTCTATCAGAAGATGTTTTGCGGCTTGCTTGCGATGACTTGGCCGCTCGCCGCAGCTTTCGCGCAATCTTCTTCTTCGCAACAGTCTTCATCTTCATCGCAACAATCTTCACCGTCACCATCGCCGACGCAAGCTCAACCGCCCTCCCAGGCTCAGCCCGCAACCCCAGACCAGCCGCGGCAAAAAGAGGATTCGCCGGCGGAAGCGGCGCGCAAAGCCAAAGCAAAAAAGCCTGCTGCGGCGAAGGGCAAGGTGTACACGGAAGATGATTTGTCGGGACTGAAAGGCCCCGGCGTATCCGTGGTTGGCGAGGCGCCAAAGAAAGGCGCGCGGCGCGCGCGGCCGACGGGTCCAGATGGAGATGGCGGAGAGAACAGCGAAGAGTACTGGCGCGGGCGCGCGCAGGAGATCCTGGGCCAAATCGCCGCCGTGGACCAGGCGATTGCGAGCATGAAGGACGACATCAAGAAGTACGGCAGCGGCGGCTTTGACGTGACAACCGGGATGAAGGACAACATCGCGTACATTAATGACCGGAATGGCCAGGTGAAGAATTTGGAGAAGCGCAAAGCGGACCTGGAAAAGCAACTGGACGAGCTGCAAGACGAGGGTCGCAAAGCGGGGGCGCCGGCTTCCTGGTTCCGTTGAGGGCGAAATGCCGAACCGATCGTGCCGAGCGCAGCGAACGCACAACTTCACTCCTGCGCACATATCAAACTTTTGTGCAAGAAAAGAGACCGATACCAAAACTGCCCCTCGGACCAGTAGTTTTTGGAACCGCAAGCGCAGTAAGCTGACGGCGATCGCTGGTTTGAATCCCTGACCGTTGGAGAGCACCGTGTATTGCGACCGCTGTGGACTGAACTTCCTGCCCAAACAGTCCGTGTGCACTCGATGCAAAAGAGTGCCGACGCGGTACTGGTTCCAATTCATGAGTTTGGTGACGATTTTTGTCGCCGTGCTTTGCAACACGGTTCTGGGCTTGTTCTTATTGCCGCGGCTGGCGATGTCGAACCACGGGCGCGTTTTGTTTCGCGGATGGTATTGGTTCAACCAGCATGCGGCCATGTATGGCTGGGTGCCTCTGGCCGTCGGCTTGCTAGCCTGGGACTATTTCGTGTGGAAAGAAGCCCGGCCGAAGGTCAAAGGCTGGTTTACGCGCAAGCTGCTGACGTTCTCGCTGGCTGCCGGCGTAGCACCGCTGCTGCCCTGGTGGATTCCTGCGGGCCAGCCTCCGTCGCAATTCTTCGATATGATCGGCAGGCACCCTGGCGTTCCCGTCATGCTGGCATGGAGCGTCGTGCTGTTCGTTACCGTTCTTCTCTGCATTGATCCCGAATCGCGCGACCATCTGCTGGGCCACGGGAGAACGTTGAGTCTTATCAGCACGGGGATGCTGTTGCTGGTGCTGACGATGACCGTGGTCGGCTGGTCGCTGACGTACTGAGCGAATGGTCAAAAGCTGACCTTCTTCCCTTCTCACTGCAAAACTTTTGAAATTAACAAAATTTGCGGGCCGCTTGAGTCAATGAAAGCGATGACTACGCGGCTGAATTCCTCGGGTTTTTCCAGATACATCAAATGACCGGCGTCGGTGACGACCACTCGTCTTGAGCCAGGTATGCCTGCTTCGATGGCGCCGGCGTGAGCATGTACGTCCGGGATGTCCGCATCGCCTACTAGTATGAGAGTTGGGACGCGAATTTCCTTCAAGCGATGTAGGGCGGGCTGCGTGGGACGCGCGTAATCCGGGTGAGTCATGTCCTGCGGATTGGCGGTGAGCAAGTCGAGCAGGCGCTTTTTTGCCGCGTCGTGGCCGGGCGCGAGCAGGTACTTATCTTTGGCCCAGTTGGCGAGGCCGCCGGGAACATCGTTTTTCTCGAAGGGCTGGGAATTGCTCATGCCGCGATTGAGGAAATGGTCGGTGTAGGGCAGGCCGCTGACTACCGCGCCGACAAGCACAAGCTGGCGGACCATCGGTGGATATTGCAAGGTGAAATCGATCGAGAGCTCGCCACCGTGCGAACTGCCAACTAGAATGGCGCGGCTTACTTTTCGATTGCGGAGGAGCGTGGCGAGATCTTCCGTTTCCGTATACCAGGTGGTTGAAGCAGGAGTACGGCCATATCCGCGGCGGTCGTAGCGTATGGTGTGGAACCGTTTGCAAAAAGTGCCCCAGACGTCGTCCCATATCGCCGAGTGAGCAATGCCATCATGGATGAGAATAACCGCGTCGGGACCGGTGCCGCACTCTTCGTAGTACAGCTTTCCGGCTTCCACGTCGACAAATGCCCCGGGTGCGGGCTGAGAAGCGGAAGGTCCGCTTTTCGGCGGAGGTTGGCACCACGCGTTCAGACTGAAGTAAAAGGCAAACAGAAGCACGAGTGGGCGAATCGTGATCATTTGCGATCCTCCGGGAGCGGCTGGTTGCGTCCCCGAATAAACGCTAAAAGATTTAAGGGAGCTTTGGGGAGAACTCCGTCAGAACGAGAAACGTGGAATCAACTTTCTCAACGATCTTCCCACTGGCTTCGGACTTATCGCGGACACTGCGCCATTCGGGATCATCGCCGAAGGCCTTCCAGTTGGTGGTGGCGGCTTCGCGGCTGGGATGCTCGAGGATGTAGACGAGAGTTTTGCCTTTGAGGGGTTCGTCGGTGGGTGTCCAGTACGCCACGTTTTTTATTCCGTGCTTTTCGAAGAGCTTCGTGGTGTGCTCGCGAAAGCGCCGGAGCAGATCGTCCAGCTTGCCTTCGTAAGTGTGATAGATCCGTAGCTCGTAAACAGGCGTTGCGGATTGCCCGGAGCCCGCCTTCTCTTGATTCGAGGTCAGCCAGGCAGCTGTTGGGAAGAACGCTGCTGCGGGAAGCGATTGAAGCAATGTGCGTCTTTTCATGGCAGAGATTCTAGCAGAGCTTTTGCTTGTTGGGGAGGAAAGCGGAAGAACGGCACGGATTCATTTCAAGCGACGCGAGGAGATGACAGCGGGAAATGAAGAGCGTAAAGGATTCTGTTGCCGGCTCCCTACTCTCTGGGAACAGGAAGCCCGCGATGACATCCTCGGAGGCACTCCAACGATGGCCATCGCGGGCCTATTGCTAGCTTCCAGTTTTCAGGAAGAAGCTATAACAACGAGCTAGGTGCTGTCTGTTCAAAATTGGACATGTGACAAACCAAAGGTCCGAAAAGCAAGGCCACCCAGGAGGAGGTGCGGAAAAGTTTAACGCAGAGCTGCAAAGAAATGATGGCAAACAGAAAAAGGGTGCGGCGGCCATCGCATTCGAAAGGAAGAGAGGGTATAAGAAGAAGGCGCACAGGAAGCGGGCTCCCTCGGGCTCCGACTGGGTCGGGACAGACGTCGCCGGCGTATGTGGCGCCCGTCTTTGAAGCGCAGTAGGAGGTAGCTATGCGTGCCGATCAAGTGGAAGTTTCATGGGACTCAGGCAAAGCCAAGTGGCTGGTTCGAATTGTGAACGGTGAAGAAGTGATTCGCCGCTATTGCGATTTGCCAAAGAATGCGGATGAACGCGCGCTTGGCGCAGCGGCACAGAAGACCGTGCAGGAGGAAGGCTATGAAGCCGATCTTGCTTTGGTAAGCGTGCGCCGGTAGCGCACCCAGCGCGGCTGCCACAATCCTTCCGCTGCGGCCCTTCGGATCGGCTCGGGCAAGGCGGGATGGCAGAAAAAAAAGAGCGCGCGTTGGGTACGCTGCAGGAGAAGAGTGTTCTAAAGAGAACAGTGTTGTGCCCAGGTGTTATCCCACCATA
>DATNLB010000265.1:0-6124 GCA_035603095.1 Candidatus Acidiferrales bacterium | reverse complement strand
CCCCAGCCGCCGTTCCCACCGACGTCTTCCATGACCACCAGCACGTTCGTGGCTGACGGCTCGCCTCAGCCGCCGTTCCCGCCACAGGCGTCACAGATGCTCGTTATCGTATAAGAATACTCTCATCTTCCAGTCGGTCTGTACTTCGCAGAGCACTTTCGGACTATCGGGGCGCATCGAGTCTATGACGGGAATTACATATGTGTTAAGATGCGCCCGTGATAGCCGGAATCGGGCAGTTTCAGCAGATGATGTGGGCCGTGAACACGGCGACGGAAGTATTGGTACTGGTGTTACTCCTTGTGCGCAAGAACTTCAGGGCTTATCCCGCTTTCACTTTCTACATTTTTGTCAACCTGGCTCAGGCCATTTTGCTGTTTATCGCCTACCGCCGATGGGGCTTTTCCTCTTCATCTTCCTGGCTTTTCGCATGGGGGACGCAGATTGTGGTGGCCTGTGCGCGGGCTTTGGCGGTGGTCGAGGTGGGCGGGCATTTCCTCTCCCGCTACCCGGGGATTTGGGCGCTTGCCCGCCGCCTACTGCTGGGGTGTGCGGGGCTGGTGTTGTTGTACTCCGGCTTGGCAGGACGCCATCAATGGAAACTGGCGCTCCCAGGCGCGGACCGCGGACTGGAACTGTCGATTGCCGCCGTGGTTGTGCTGATTTTTCTTTTTGTGCGTTATTACGGCGTGCGCATTGAGCGTACAGACCGCTCCCTGGCGATTGGTCTTTGCCTGTACTCCTGTTTCCGGGCGCTGAACGATACGATTGCAGATCGCTTTTTGCATGGATATGCAACGCTTTGGAGCCTTCTGGGGATGCTGGCGTTTTTTGCGAGCTTGTGCCTATGGTCCTGGGCCCTTTGGAAATCACGAACCGAGACTGCTACGGAAGAGAATCTTCTCCCCTTGGACGTCTATCAATCGTTTACGCCGCAGATCAACCTGCGATTGCGATCGCTAAATGATCAGTTGTACAAAATCTGGAAGCCAGAGGTTCGTCGGCAGTGACTCTCACCCTGATTCTATTCTTCGGTTTCGTCGCTATCCTGCTCCTTGGGCTCGGCTGGGCGCTATGGGAACCCCGGGAGCGGAGGAAACTCCAGGCCGATCCGCGCCTGTGGGAAGAACATGGCCAGCACCACGTAACCTATTTGCCGCAGATCCGGCAAGCACTCGCAAAGACAGACTACGAATTCCTCTCGAAGAGAGCGTCGCCTGAAGTGCAGCAGGGAGTCCGCCACGCGCGCCGGCGTGTCGCCCTCGCCTATCTGGCTGCGTTGCGCGGGGATTTCCAGAGTCTGTTGCGGATGGCGAAAGTGATTGCCACTCTGTCCCCCGAGGTGGCTGCGGTACATGAGTTCGAAAGGCTTCGTCTCACGGCAAAGTTTGCCTGGCAATACGAGATGATTCGATGGAAGCTGTCGGCGGGCTTTGTCACGGTGCCGCAACTGGACGGCTTGAGTGACCTGGTCAGCGGACTAAGCGTTCGAATGGAAGCGGCGATGAAAGAGCTCGGGGAGCGCGCCGCGGCCGCGGCCGAGTTAGCTTCATCGATCAATCGCCGTGGCCTGGACGTTGCTTAGCAGCAACTCGTCCACTGCCGCCAGGAGTTCGTTCGCCTTGAATGGTTTCTGAAGAATCCGACGGTCGTTTCCGGCAATATGCTCGCCTGCAACTTCAGACGGCGCGTCGCCAGACATCCAGAGCAATCTGCGGCTGAGCGCGGGCTTATGCTGGGCCAGCCATGCGCCCAAGTCGCCCCCGTTCGCGCCATCGGAAAGGTGTAGATCCGCGACGATCAGATCGAAGTCCTCTTTTTCAAGCAGGGCGCGCGCTTCACGAAGATCTCTTGCCGTCCGTACACGATGATCGCGGCCTCGCAGAATGGTCCCCGCTGCTTCCAGCACGGAATCATCGTGATCCACCAGAAGGATTCGTCCATCTTTTCCTGAAATGGCCCTTTGATCCGGCGAAGAGAATTCTGGAGAAGCCACGGATTGGCGAGGCAACTCGATGGCAAAAGACGCGCCACGCGGTGGGATATTCCTTACGCGAATGGTTCCGCCATGTTCCGTGATGATTCCATAGCAAATGCTCAGACCGAGACCCGTTCCTTTGCCGACTGGTTTCGTGGTGTAGAAGGGATCGAAAACCCGGGAAGCATCTTTCACCCCGGGTCCGCTATCCGTGAACTCAATGCAGAGCCGCTCGCCATCGAAGCCGGTGCGCACCCATAGATCTCCATCCGTCGAATGTTCCAGGATGGCATCGACCGCATTGTTTACCATATTCAGAAAGACCTGCTGCAGTTGGTGTGGATCAGCGGAAGTGACGGGTAAATTCTCCGCAAGGTCCAGGTGGACGCGGACGTTGTGCATGCGCAAGTCATAATCACGTAGCGCCAGTGTCTCCTGGAGGGCTTGGTTGATCTGCACGGAAACACGCTCAGGCTTATGCTGGCGGGCAAAGCTAAGGAGATTCTGCACGATGCGGTGGGTACGCTGGGCCTGCTTGTAAAGTTTGTCGGCATACTCGATGCCCTGCTGTCCCATCTGTCCGCTGGAGGTCAGCAATTGGCTGTATCCGAGGATGGCGGTAAGCGGGTTGTTCAATTCGTGGGCGACCCCGGAGATCAGTTGCCCGACCGCTGCCAGCTTCTCGCTGTGGAGCAGCTGCTCCTGAGTGCGGCGCAGGTTTTCGTAGGCCTGGCGAGTCTCCTCATAGAGAATCGAGCGCTCGATGGCGTTGGAAATCTGGCTGCCGACGGCGATGAGCAGGTTCACGTCCGCCGGAGAGAACTCCCGGGGCGTGCGGCTGCTGACCGCCAGACCGCCGATCACGCGGTCTTTGGACCACAGGACGACGACGTACGCGGCAACAATCTCCTCTTTTAACTGGGCGTCTCGGAAAATCGGCGGCAATGACAAACCCTGGACGGAGAGGAACGTCGCGTGCACAGCCTTGATGTGCTGCATCAACTCCGGCCTCACGGAGACGGGCGGAAAGTGCTTTGAGAATTCCGAGCGATGGCCGACCGCAGCGATGCGGCGCAACTGCGTGCCCTCTTGACCGAACAGATAGAGCGAGGTGACGTCCAGGTTGAAGAGCTCGGCCATCTGACGCAGCGTGCGATGCAGCGAATCGCTAAGGTCCATCGATTCCGTCAGCGTCTGGGCGATGGAATTCAACACCAGGAGCTCCCGGTTGCGCCGCCGGATTTCGAATTCCGCTTGCTTGCGCTCGGTAATGTCGAGCAAGAAACCCTGGTACGCTATCACGTTGCCGGCGGCATCGCGGACCGCGATGGAAGATTCCAGCATAGCGCGTATTTCGCCGTCCTTGCGCCGCATTTCGAATTCGAAATCGGCTACCTTGCCGTGCTGCTGCAAGAGCCTTTTGAGCCTTTCGCGATCAGAGCTTTTGGCATAGAACGCGGTAGGAATGTCGACCCCCATCAGCTCCCCGCGCTCCTCATAGCCGGTCATTCGAAGAAGCGCGTCGTTGAAATCCAGGAAGCGCCCCTGGGGCGTGGAAATGAACACCCCTTCCTGAACGCTGGAGACGAGCGTACGGTATTTTTCCTCCGCGCGTTTGCGATCGGTGATGTCCTTCAAAACGTGGACGGTTCCGAGATGCGCTCCGCTTGGATCCGTAAACGTGGAATTGGAGGCCAGGAAATAGCCGGGCAGCCACGGATCGGGCTCGTCACCTTCCCCGCCAACTCCCTCGCAGTAAGGACAACTCTTGTAGGCAGCGTTTTGCACGGGGAGGAGTTCCATGACGCTTCGGCCGACGAGAGCGCTCCCCTCGCGCCCCAGAAGTTGGCTAAGCCGTTGATTGCTGCGCAGAATGCGTCCCGCACGATCGTGGACCAGAATCGGGTCGCCAATGGAATCGAAGGTGTATTCCCACTGACGCTGCACGGCAGTGACTTGTTCAAACAGGCTAACATTCTGGAGCGTCAAGCCGAGCAAGTTCGCGATGTTAACAAGGTAGGAAAGCTCGTCCGGGTGAAACCGTTCTTGGCGCGTCGAACCGACGGCGACGACTCCCAATGGCCCTTGTTTGCCGGGAAGAGGCAGAGTGACGAGCGTTTTCAATCCGGCTTCGTCGACCCGCCTTCGGGCAACGGGATCCCACTCCTCGTCGGACTGCAGGAATTGGCACTTTCCCTTCATCATCTGCTGCGCCCAGGGCTCCATCGCAGAGAGTTTGGCATAGCGAGTCAAAAACGACTGGTCGAACCCTACCGATGCCCGCGCCACGAGTTGCGCCGAATTCCCTTCGCCTTCCTTCAGCCGGACGATGCCATGTGTGGCGCCAAGACTCTCCACAAGATGCGATAGAACCTGGTCAATCACTTCCTGGACAGAAAGTGTCTGCGTGCTCGCGGCGGTCAAGAGCGTCAGGCGACGCATCTTGTCATTCAGTTCTTCGCTTCGCGTGCGCGCACCTTCCAGGACGACCACCACCATGGCGATTCCCAAGGCTACTCCCAGAAGATGGTCGAACGCCACGCGCAACAGAAAGAGCGGACTATCCAGCCACAGCGGACGGTCCAGCCCGTGCACTCCACTCAGCAGGAATATCCCTGCAAGGAGCTGCGCTCCATGGCTGTGGCGCGCCAACTCCGACCTCCACATCATCCAGCCGGCAAGCAGGCAAAGTATCGTCTCGAAAATGGCAGTTTGCCAATGCAGGGAAGCGACCTGCTGCGGGCCTCTCCGCTCGATATAGTAGATGGCTGCCAGGAGCAAGCCCATCAGCGGAACCGGAGACCAGATTTGCCGCACCGATCCTGATGAGCAATGCACCACGGCCACAAGGAAGAGAAGCAGGGCGGCGGCCTGCGCGAGAACGATGGCCAGATTCAATCCCGGAATCTGGCGAATCAGCAGCGCCACCTCGCACAACGACGAGAAGGTAAAGCAGCACCATCCGGTAAGCCAAAAACGGAAATAGCCCGCCTGGTGATCGCGGCGGAAAAGAAGAAAAAGAACCAGCAAGATGATCGAGGCAGTTGCTTCGAAGAAAGCGATCCCTAGCAGGCCTTGATTCGCCAACACCATGCCCCGCCTCCCGGCTGGTAGTGCCGTCGCTGCGGTGCTCGTGCTGCCGCGGAGCTGGATATGGACGGCGAGAAGCTCTGAGTGAATGCCCTTCCTTGACGCTAACACGCTATTTTCTGACTAGGCAAGGCCACCACTAATTGTGTGTGCCGTCACATATAATGCCTAGTGGGGGCCAACCAACCGTGGAGATGGAAAACATTCTGGTCGTGGACGATGAGGAAGCGATTCGCGAGGTCGTTTCGACCATGCTCGAATCAAAGGGCTATCATTGCACGGCCGTGCAGAACGGCCGCGTCGCGCAGGACCAGGTCAAGAAATTAACGCCCGACCTTGTTCTGAGCGACATGATCATGCCGGAGATGGACGGGATCCGTCTTCTCGAATGGATGCGGCAATACGACCCCGAAGTGCCGGTGATCATGGTCACCGCCATCCACGACATTTCCACCGCTCTGGAAGCCATTCGTCGCGGCGCTTATGACTACATCCTCAAGCCCTTCGAAAAGGACCAGCTCTTTTTGGGCGTTGGACGCGCCCTGCAGCACCGCCGTCTGATCATCGAAAACCGCAACTATCAACGCAATCTGGAGCAGCTCGTCGAGGAACGCACCGCGCAGCTCACCGCAAAGCACGTGGAACTGGAGCAATCTTACGACGACACGCTCGAGGCTCTCGGAAGCGCCCTGGACTTGAAGGATGCCGAAACGGAAGGGCATTGCCAGCGGGTCACCGCGTTTTGCATATCCGTCGCCAGAGCCATGCCCGTGCCGGATTCGTATTTGGCCATCCTGGCGCGCGCCGCTTTCCTTCACGATATCGGCAAAATGGCCATTCCCGATGGCATTCTGCGCAAACCGGGTCCCTTGAACGACGACGAAAAACAGATCATGCGCAAGCACTGTGAAATCGGCTACAACATGCTGATTCGCATTCCGTTTTTGCGCGATGCCGCAGAGATCGTGCTCGCGCACCAGGAGTTTTTTGACGGCTCGGGCTACCCCCGCGGACTGAAGGGCGAACAGATACCTCTTGGCGCGCGCATCTTTACCA
>DATNLB010000456.1:0-2809 GCA_035603095.1 Candidatus Acidiferrales bacterium | reverse complement strand
CAGTCGAAAGCCCCAAGTGAGTGGCGGAGAATGAAGTATGTAATTCCCGGATTTTGTCCCGTCCATTTCCCCTTCAGAAGTCAGGGAGATCAACTCACCGCTAAGGGCGTTTGGTATGTGTCCATCTTCGGAATTCAGGTCAAATCTGTGGATGCCCCGTCCTTTCCGATTTCCGTCGGAAAGGGTGGGGATTTTTTCTTCTCCTTCTTCTCTCAAGTAGCGGCCGCATAGAACTCGCCCCGTCATTCGCGTATTTTTCCGTCCCGTATGGTTTTACGGGACCGAACGGAGCCGGCCGCCTTTCTCTCCCCGCTTCGCCATCGTAGTGGCCGGTCTTTAGACCGTTCAGCTACTTACAAAATGCTTTTTCCACAACTCCTTTGTTTTGAAATCGATCCATCTTTCCTGAGGGGTGTGTACCCCTCAACGGAGGAAATTATGAACTCCACAATCGGAAACTCCAGCTCCACCATTGATATTCCAGCTGTTACATCAAAGAGCGACTCGTCCCGCCACACTCACCAAAAGAGGGCCGTTGCCAGCACATATTCCCCAACGGCGAGCGCTGCAGGAAATTCAACCTTCCTCTCCGCCGACGGCCCCACATTGCTCCATTTCCGCACCCAGAGTATCCTCTCCCTTCTCGTGGAGGACTCGGATGCGAATCGGTGTGGCAAGGAAGTGGTGCATCGCTGGAACTATTTTCACAACTAATTTTTGCGCTTCGGCGAACGCGCAGCAGCTCGACCAGAAGGTCGGCCAGCAATTTGATCAAAAATTCTTTTCGGAAATGCGCTGGCGTTGCATCGGCCCGTTCCGCGGGGGCCGCGCCGTGGCCATCTCCGGCGTGCCGCATCAACCGAATGTCTTCTACATGGCCGCGGTCAACGGCGGCGTCTGGAAGACCACCGATTTCGGCAACACCTGGAATCCGATTTTCGACGATCAGCCCAGCGGTTCCGTCGGCGCGCTTGCCGTTGCTCCTTCCGACCCGAATATCATTTACGTGGGCAGCGGCGAAGGATTGCAGCGCCCGGATCTCGCGACCGGCGATGGCATCTACAAATCCACCGACGCCGGAAAATCTTGGACGCATTTGCAAAACCTCCGTGACGCCCAGCAAATCACTGCAATTCTCGTCGACCCGAAAGATCCCAACCGCGTTTTCGTTGCCGCCGAAGGACATCCTTACGGCCCGAACGCCGAGCGCGGGGTCTTTCGTTCCACCGACGGCGGACAAACTTTCCAGAAAGTTCTCTACAAGGACGAGAACACCGGCGCCGCTGACCTTGCTTTCGATCCCACGAATCCGAAAACAATCTACGCGGTGTTGTGGGCCGCACGCGTCGCGCCATGGGAAGTACGGAGCGGCGCTTCGATCTACATCGCGGGAAGCGGGCTCTATAAATCGACGGACGGCGGGGATACTTGGAAGCCGTTGAACAAGGGATTGCCGGGAGCGAGCGAAGGGCTTGGGCGAATCGGGATTGCGATTGCGCCGAGCGATGCAAAGCGAATCTATGTTTCGGCAGAAGCTACCAAGGTCGGGGGAGTGTATCGCTCGGACGATGCGGGAGAATCCTGGAAACAGGCAAACGCCGACCACCGCGTCGGCGGCCGCGGCCCGGGCGCGATGGGCATCGCCGTCGCGCCGGACAATCCGGACGTGATTTATGTCGCGAACACTACGACGTGGAAGTCCACGGACGGCGGAAAAACATTCGTGGGGTTCAAAGGCGCGCCTGGCGGCGACGATTACCAGCGCATCTGGATCAGCACGGAAAATCCGCAGATCATCGCGCTCAGCTCCGACCAGGGCGCGGTCATCAGCGTGAACGGCGGCGCGACCTGGAGCAGTTGGTACAATCAGCCAACCGCCCAGTTCTATCACGTCACCACCGACAATCGTTTTCCGTATTGGGTTTACGGCGCGCAACAGGAAAGCGGCTCCGTTGCGACGCAGAGCCGCAGCGATTACGGCGAAATTACGTTTCGCGATTGGAAGTTGCCGGGAATTTTCGAGTACGGCTACATCGCCGTCGACCCGCTCGATCCGAACATTTTGTATGGCGACTGGCTCACGCGCACAAAGCAGGATATCGGCGAGTACGCGAAAGTTACCCCGGAGCCCGTTCGCCGCGGCGAATATCGCTATGCGCGCACGTTGCCGGTTGTTTTTTCGCCGCTCGAACCGCACACGCTCTACTTCGCGGCCAACGTACTGTTCAAAACGACCGATGCGGGAAACAGTTGGCAGGTCATCAGCCCCGATCTCACGCGCGAATCCTATGAGACTCCCGCGAATCTCGGTGTTTTCGTCGCGAGCGATCCGGAAAAAGGAAAACATCGCGGCGTCATTTACGCCGTCGCACCTTCCTTCAAGGAAGCAAACACGATCTGGGCGGGCACAGACGACGGATTAATTCACATCACGCGCGACGGCGGAAAATCTTGGCAAAACGTGACGCCGCCGCAACTGAAGCCGTGGAGCAAAGTTTCTATCATCGAAGCTTCGCACTTCGAGGCGGGCACGGCGTACGCCGCGATCAATTCTTTCCGGCTCGACGATTTGCGCGCGCACATTTACCGCACGCGCGATTTCGGCAAATCGTGGACGGAAATCACAAAAAATATTCCCGATGGCGGCGCCAGCAACGTGGTGCGCGAAGATGCGGTTCGCAAAGGTTTGCTCTTCGCCGGCACGGAAGGCTCCGTTTACGTTTCCTTCAACGATGGAGACGATTGGCAGCCGCTGCAACTCAATCTGCCGCACACGTCCATGCGCGATCTCGTAATTCATGGCGACGAT
>DATNLB010000567.1:0-2438 GCA_035603095.1 Candidatus Acidiferrales bacterium | reverse complement strand
ACCCAGCGGCGACGTTTATACTTTCGCCGAGCTCGAAAGCATTTCGAAAAGTGCCGGCTTCGCGCGAGTTGAGCTCGCCCCTCCGGAGATCGGCCTCGATCGCCTGGTCATTGCGTATCGGTGAATTGCGGACGGAGAGGTCATGAGGACACTGGGGTGTGAACGCGAGGTTTTGGCCTGACCCGACTCCCTTTTCAAGTGCGACGGGGGTTTGATGAGGAGATACTTATGGCAATAGTCCCTGATTATGACGTGCTCGTAGTGGGTGGTGGCCTAGGCGGATCCGCACTCGCCAAAGTTATGGCCGATGCTGGTGCGCGAGTGTTGATTCTAGAGCAAGTAGCGCGATTCAAGGACCGTGTCCGCGGCGAATTCTTGCCGCCATGGGGTGTCGCCGAAGCGCGGAAACTAGCCCTTGAGGATACACTTCAACGGTACGGATGCTGGATTCCCTACCTGGAAATGGGTTCAGGCCAAGCCCGCGACTTGGCTGCCACTACCCCACAGGCTCTGCCCGGCCTTAGTTTCAGCCATCCGGAGATGCAGGAAGCGTTGCTTGAAGCGGCAGCTTCGGCAGGCGCTCATGTTCGTCGCGAAGTCACTGTGATCGGCATTGAGCCGGGCGAGCCGCCGCGGGTGAGGTTTCGTAACTCTGAAAGTGCTGAGACACTCTCGGCGCGGATCGTTGTCGCATCTGATGGGCGTAATTCAGCGGCTCGCAAGTGGGCCGGATTCGCTGTCACGCGTCAGCCCCATCCTCTTCTGTTCGCAGGCGTGTTGCTTGCGGGTTTGGAGATGCCGCACGATATGGCCCACTATATTTTTAACCCTGCGACAGCTACGGTGGTCGGCTTAATCTATGAAGGAGGCGATCGTTTTCGCGCCTACCTTGGATATCCAAATGAGGGGATGGGACGTTTGCAGGGGGAGCAGGCTGTGCCACGATTTATTGATTACTCCCGACGCACCACCGTATTTCCAAACTTCTACAATGGCCCTGTTCGCTCCATCGGGCCACTGGCATCTTTTTCTTGTGATGAAGACTGGGTCGAGCATCCCTACTCCAACGGCGTCGCCCTTATCGGGGATGCTGCCGCCACCACCGATCCAGTACATGGCCAAGGCATGTCTCTGACTCTGCGTGATGTGCGGACGCTAAGCCAGAGGCTCCTCAGCATTAGCGACTGGAACACCGCCGGCCATGATTTCGCCACAGAACATCAACGATATTTTTCTGTGATCCACTCTTCCTGCGAGTTACTAAGACAAATTTTTCAGGAGCAGGGGCCGGAGGCTGATCGTCGCCGCACCATTGCAATGCCACTGATCCAGGAAGACCCTAGCCGGATCCCAGACCATATCATCAGCGGACCCGAGCTGCCGATCAACGAAAGTGTGCGTGCGCGTTTCTTCGGTGAGCCGGTTCAAGCTGCGCTGCAGGTTGGATAACTGAGCGCAGACTTACAAAGTCTTGGCGGTATCGGTACGCAGTCATTCAGGCCTATCCCAGCATGGGGATCTTTTGGAACTGTCAGAGAAATTCAAAGAACAAGACTCTTATGTAGGTTTTCTGTTCCGTTGCTACTCAGACCCCTAATCAATCCCTTTCGCTACTCAGTTGTTGCCAAATCTCTAGTGCCGTATCGACAGTGCTCCGCAGGTAGAGGTTGGCGGAGAGCAGGAGTTCCGGTGCGGAGCATTGTGGATGCGGCAATTTGTAGTAAGCCGCTGGCGTTTGCGGCGGATGCGGTTAGATTGTGGGGATTGAATCGGTTTTCGCCTGCAATATGCAGAAAAATAAAGAGTTATAAGCGGAAAGCGAAAAGTGATTCAGGATGCTGTAGCAACCCATAATGTCGGAAGTATCGCACGCGTAGCGTCTGCCGCGCCAGCGGCTTAGTGCAAATCGGCGAGTCACTCATTGACCGCTTCAGCTAACTATCCTTGTGCCTGTGAAGTCACGTTATCGGCAACTTCGCCTGCGGTTCCGATAGTGTGCCTTCTGCATAGAAGACCTCAAGACCGCCCCTTGCCAGGAAGTTTACTTCCGCAAGCGCATGTGACTCCATTTCTCATAGGGCAACGCGAAGCTTTGTTAGATCAGCGCGATGGCGTCCTACATGCCGCGACGGTAATGCTTTGTCTTACGATAATTTGGCCGAATCCTGAGGGAATAAAAACCAGGAATATTTGTTTCTCCAGCAGGCGTGGGCGCGCCACCGCTCTGATTCTCGAGTGCGCTCGAAATCGCTGCGGCCGCGCCTTTAGGACATCACCGTGCGTTCCAACGATCCCTCGTAGGGCATCGATTACGCACAAATCAGTTTTTTAAAGGAATCGGTATTCAATGTGTGGAATCGTAGGCATGCTTTCGCGCCGCGGGCCTGTATCTGCAGCGACACTCCAGAAGGCTACGCAGTCTCTTCATCACCGTGGGC
>DATNLB010000563.1:0-9622 GCA_035603095.1 Candidatus Acidiferrales bacterium | reverse complement strand
GAGTAGGTCCCGGTAAACGTAAGAGCGGTTAGCTGCGAGCCGGCCCCAACGCCGTTGGTGTCCAGTTCGCCGTTCGTGACATTTCCAGCCCCGTCCGCCGTGAATCTTCCTACGGCGGCAAAAACAGCCGAGGCATTCGCGTTCCCAGTTAGCCCGTTGAATGTAAATGCGTAGTTGCCATTCAACTCCGCGTTGTTCACCCCGGGATTGGTCTGGCTTTGAACTGCCGAGGCAAAAACCAACGCGAAACACACCATCAGCAGAGCATTCAACTTACGCATCTTTCCTCACATTCTGGTTAGGCGATTGAATCTGTCGTTCTTGCCGCAAACGTACGGTCTATGACCGAGGCGCACGGGGCGGAGGGCGCCAGCCATTAAACCAAAGCGATGCAAACTGTAGGCTCGAGGAACACCTAAGATTCACACTGGGAGAGCCGCGCTTTTCTAAAGCGTTGAGCTCTGGCGTGAGATTCTCAAGTTTCTGTTCACACGCGCTGAATTAACTCATCCACTTCTTCCTACTCTCGGCTAGCTTCGAGGCAGCTCGCCGCCGCACTATTTATGCTTTAGCAGCGATGGGGAGGCAATCGGGTGGATGCTGTAAAACGAAGTTCGGGAAATACCTAAGACATAGGAAATTACCGAGCGGACGAATTTTGACGAACCCAGTTACTTCTTGGGGTGATAAGTGCTGAACGAGGAAGCCGAGATCAGAAATTGGCCTTCGGCGCTCTCAACCGGCTCCAATTTCACGTTGCGATCCTGCTCGCTTCTTTCATAGACCTGAGTTCTCAAATAATAGACCTTGCCCGCTTCCGCCTTGAGAGTGATGGCGGAACCGATGCGCTTCGCCGTTTTCTTGAAAGTACCCGATTGCCAATTCGTGCAGACCAGATGATCTCCAGGGTCCACCGAAAAGAAAAAATAGGACTTGCCCTTGTTGGCTCCGATCCATGCGCCATCGAGCCCTACCCGCATCGTCGGGCCATGCACCATGTCCTCGAAGATATAGACGAGTGCTTTGCCTGCTTCCGGCGGAGCAACAGGGTGCTGCTTGTCGTTGGTCTTTACATCGAACTGCGCTTCGTTCGGACCGCAGCCTCCACCTGCAGAAGTCGTTGGAGCCGGGTCTTGTGCAAAGACAGGCGATGCGAAAAGAAGGACTGCGAGAACGGCTTTCCTCATGTAGATAGGACGTGATTCGCAGCCGGGCGGTTTCCGGTGATGGCGTTCCAGCAGGCTAAGTGAGACTGCCGGTGGAGCTACGGCGTTCGCGCATTCGAATGGCGCGTTTCGGGCCGGCGGCCAAATAGTATGTCAATAAGGATGAGGGCGGCGCCAATCGCGATGGCGGAATCGGCAACGTTGAAGGCGGGGTAGCGGTAGGTGCCAAACCACACTTCGAAGAAATCCGTCACCGCGCCGTGAAGGATCCGATCGGTGACGTTGCCGGTCGCGCCACCGAGCAGTAGGGCGAGTCCTGCGGCCGCCATGGCGTTGCCGCTCTGATTCGTGACCAGCAGCCAGGCAAGCGCGGCAATGATCGCCATTGAGCCCAGGATCAAAACGATGCGCGTGCCCGCGGAGGCGGAATCCGACAAGATGCCGAACGCGAGGCCGGGATTGCGGCTGTGCACGAGATAAACGAAGTTGTGGATTAATTCGTGGCGCCAGCCTTCGCCCGTTTGCGATTCGAACCAGGCTTTGGTGGCGCGGTCGAGGAGAACGACGGCCAGCGTGAGCCAGAGCCAGCGGAGGCGGGCGGGGAGGGTCATGAAGTTAAGGAAGTAAAAGAGGTAAAGGAAATAAAGGAGGAGGATCCGCGGGCGGCGATCATGAAGCGGCTCCGGCTTGTGTCGATTCGATTTCGGCGAGGGCTTCGGTGCAGCGTTCGCAGACGGTCGGGTAGCGGGAGTTTTCGCCGACGTGCTTCGAATAATTCCAGCAGCGCTCGCATTTCGCGCCGTCGGCGCGTTCAATCTTTATCGTCAGGCCCGGCAACGTTTCAGCTGGAATGGATGCCGCGATGGCCGATGGATGGATCATGACTTGCGAAACGATGAAGAGCGCAGGCAGAACGGACTGTTTTTCTTCGAGCAGTTTCTGCAAGCCAACTGCTTCCGGCCCGGCGTGCAGATGGACTTTTGCTTCGAGGCCGCCGCCGATGATCTTCGCGGCGCGGGCTTGTTCGAGGGCGACAAGCACGGCGGAGCGTACCTGCGCGAGCCGCTCCCACTTCTCCGCCGCGTCCTTGGCGATTCCGCAAGCAAGCGCGACCGCCTCCGGGAACAGCGTCATATGTACACTTTCGGTTTCTCCCGGCATCTTCGGCAAGTACTTCCAAATTTCTTCAGCGGTAAAGACGAGTATCGGCGCGGCCAGGCGGACCAGCGCGCTGCTGATTTTCCACACCGCGGTTTGCGCGGAGCGGCGTGATTTATTTCTAGGCGCCTTGGTGTACAAGCGATCCTTCAGTACGTCGAAATAGAAGGCGCTAAGGTCCACGACGCAGTAATCGTGGATGGCGTGATAGACGCGGTGAAATTCGTAATTCGCATACCATTCGCGGCACTTCCTCACCAGCTCGGCGGTGCGGTCAAGCATCCAGCGGTCGAGTTCCTCGAGCTGTTCGTTCGAAAGCGCATCGCGCGAGGGATCGAAATCGCCGAGATTGCCCAGGGCGAAGCGAAAAGTGTTTCGAATCTTGCGATACGCTTCGCTGAGCTGCGTCATCACGCGCTCGCTCATTTTTACGTCGGCCTGGTATTCCACCGACCCGACCCAGAGCCGCAGCAAATCCGCGCCCCACTTCTCGCAAATCTCGATGGGATAAAGCGCGTTGCCTAGCGATTTGGACATCGGGCGGCCCTGCTCGTCGAGCGTCCAGCCGTGGGTGACCACGCCGCGATAGGGCGCAGCGTCGCGGATGCCCGTTGCAACAAGCAGCGAGCTGTGGAACCAACCGCGATATTGATCGGGGCCTTCGAGATAAACGTCGGCGGGCCATTCGGCGCCCTTCAGCACGGACAGATTCGAGGAGCCCGAATCGAACCACACGTCCAGAATGTCGTTTTCTTTGCGCCATTTTGTGGCGCCGCAGGAGCACGTCGTTCCGGCGGGCAGCAATTCTTCCGGGGTGTGCTGATACCACGCGTCCGCGCCTTCCCTTTCGAACCATTTCACGACATTGCGCAGCGCCTTAAAATCTTCAAGGCGCGTACCGCACGCATCACAATAAAAAACGATGATCGGCACGCCCCAGAACCGCTGGCGCGAGACGCACCAGTCCGGGCGCTTTTCGATCATTTCGTACATGCGGTCTTCGCCCCACGCGGGGAACCATTTCACTCCGTGAATTTCTTCGAGCGCTTCCTGGCGCAGCGTTTTTTCTTTTCCGTTCGCGGCCTGATCCATCTTGATGAACCACTGCTCGGTGGCGCGGAAAATCACGGGATTGTGGCAGCGCCAGCAGTGCGGGTAGCTGTGTTTGTACTCGCGCTGGCCCAACAGCGCGCCGCGATCGGCGAGCAATTTCACGATAATCGGATTCGCGGTGAAAACATCCTTGCCTTTGTATTCGGGCAAACCTTCGAGGTACACACCCTTATCGTCCAATGGCGCGTAAATTTCCAAACCGTATTTTTGGCCGGAATTAAAGTCGTCAGCGCCATGACCAGGGGCGGTATGAACGATGCCGCTGCCCTGATCGAGCGTGACGTAATCAGCGAGAATACCCGGCACCTGAATGGGAAGAAATGGGTGCTGAAACTTCATGCCATCGAAATCGCGGCCCTTGAACGTGCCGCGTATGCGAGCCTCCTTGATACCGCATTCCGCTTGCAGAGCAGCGACGCGGTCGGCGGCCAGCAGCAGCGCGCCCTTTTCGGTTTCCACTACGACGTAGTCGAAATCGGGATGAAAAGCCAGCGCACGATTGTGAGGAATCGTCCACGGCGTAGTCGTCCAGATAACGGCGCTGACATCGGCCCCGATTTTCGGGGCTTCGCCTCTGCCGCCAATGACAGCCGCGAACTTCACCCAGATCGATGGGCTGGTGTGATCTTCATATTCTACTTCCGCTTCGGCGAGCGCGGTGCTGTCAAAGAGGCACCAGTACACCGGCTTACGACCGCGGTAGACGTAGCCCTTTTCCATGAAATCCAGAAAGGCGCCCGCGATGGTGGCCTCGTACTCATGGCTCATGGTCAAGTAGGGATCGTTCCAGCGCCCGAAAATGCCCAGCCGCTTGAAATCTTTCTTGTGCTGCTCGACGTAGCGCAGCGCGAATTGCCGGCACAGCTTTCGAAACTCCGCGGGGGGCACCTTCCCTTTACCGCCCAGCTCTTTTTCCACCTGCGTTTCAATCGGCAGGCCATGGCAATCCCAACCGGGCACGTAAGGCGCGTAGTGCCCCGCCATGCTCTTGGTCTTGACGACCAAGTCCTTGAGGATTTTGTTCAGCCCGGTTCCCAGGTGGATTTCACCCGTGGGATAGGGCGGCCCGTCGTGCAACACAAAGAGCGGCTTGCCTTTGCGCGCCTCCAGTATGCGCTCGTAGATGTTTCCTCCGTGCCATGCTTCGAGCTGCTTTGGCTCGTTCTGCGGCAGCCCGGCCTTCATGGGGAAATCCGTTTTCGGCAAATTCAGCGTTTTCTTCAGTTCGAGTGGTTCGGCCATGATTGGAGCGCTTGTAAATCCCTTCTATGCCGTCCTTGTGTACAGGTATAGGGCGGGAAACATCGGAATGCAGTGCAAGCACGTATGTTACAATGAATGGTAGCCGGTGTCAGCCGCTTGGGGCGCGCAACCTTTCCCGGCCAGCGCGAATCCTATCGGTTAGGTACACCGAACGCGGGGAATCTGCGTCTAATTGAAGAGGAAAACGGTGCCGGGCAAATTTATCAATCTTCTGCCGCCTGAAATTACAAAACGCAGGGTGTCTGCAGCAGGGCGTGAGCCCGCGGTCCCGGTACCAGCCTCGGCGGTACCGAAGTTCGAAGCGCCCGACATTCTCATTCCCGATAATTTCTGGTCCAACCTGAAACAGTTCTTCACGGAGCGCCCCGTCAAGGTGCGCGAGCGCAAAGGTGCGCCCTTTACTCAGACGTCCTTTGGCACCGGCGTCGGCGATAACCTGAAGGAGTTTTTCAGCTCCCGCCCCGCGCCCAAGGGACCGGTAAATAGCAAACTGGCAGTGGCTTGGGGATCAAACTTTGGCGGCTTTGGCACCCGCATCAGGGAGTTTTTCTCGCCACCGAAACAGCCGCCCTTGCCCTTCGCCGTAAAACCGGTGAAAGTGAAGGACATCTGGTCCAAGGATGAAAACTTCGGCTGGAGCCAGGTGATCGCCATCGGCCTGCACGTGGCGGTGATCGCTTTGCTGGTCATTCCGATTTTCACGAATGTCCTGCCCGCTTCCACGGAAGCAAAGAATAAGCTGGTCGGCGTCGTGCCGCTCGACATTTCGCCTTACCTGGCGAAGCTCCCTTCGGGCGCGGACAAAGCCGGCGGTGGTGGCGGGGCAAACAACCATACCCTCACGCCCACGTCCAAAGGGAAGCTCCCCAAGTTCACGATGACGCAATTCACCCCGCCTCAGATAAAGATCCAGAATTTGAATCCCAAGCTGGCGATGGACCCGTCCCTTCTCGGTCCGCCGGACCTGAAAATCCCGAGTCCCAATATGGCGAACTTCGGCGATCCGCTGGCCAAGAGCGTCACTGATTCTCTCGGAAATGGTAATGGCACCGGTATCGGCAGTGGCTCCGGCGGAGGACTTGGCCCCGGCGAAGGCGGCGGCACGGGCGGCGGCATGTTCCGCGCCGGTGTAAACGGCGTCGGCTCCCCAGTCTGTATCTACTGCCCGCAACCGGAGTACTCCGACGAAGCTCGCAAGGCCAAGTATCAGGGAACCGTGCTGCTCGACGTGACGGTTACTGCCGACGGGCGCGTACTCAACCCGCAGGTTCTCAAAGGGCCCGGTCTCGGCCTGGAAGAAAAAGCCATAGCGCAAGTGAAGAATTGGAAGATGCGCCCCGCCGTTGGCCCCAGCGGCAAGCCGGTAAATTGCCGCGTGCAGATCGAAGTCACCTTCCATCTCTACTAGCATCCCGTTACACAATTAG
This sequence comes from Candidatus Acidiferrales bacterium, assembly GCA_035603095.1. Classification (GTDB taxonomy): domain Bacteria; phylum Acidobacteriota; class Terriglobia; order Acidiferrales; family UBA7541; genus Acidiferrum. The sequence continues at coordinate 3,495 of DATNLB010000563.1, read as the reverse complement.
CGTTGAAAAATCTCGATGGGCTTGTGGCTCTCTGCGTCCTCTGTGCTCTCTGTGTTGAGCCGTCCTTCTTCTCGTGCTGCCCGGCCCCGTCCTTACGGGCAACCAATCTGCCACGCTCCGCCTCTCATCACCCGTTCGCCGCCTGTCTCGTCGAGGAGTCTGGCCAAATCTGAGGCGGGCGCGGAGGCCCGCCCATGCGCGATCCGCTTTCGCGTGATTTTTCTTCCTTCCAGCCATCACAGGATTCCTGGCTTCGCCGTGTGCGCGATAACTTTCAGCAGCTCCTTATGCCAGCTCGCATATTTCCGTCGTCCGCCAACGGCGCACCGTTGCACCTCTTGACATTTAGGCGCACCGCTACCGCGGGCGGCGCGCGAACACTCTCTTTGCTCACTCACGCAGCATTGCTCTGTGGAATTCTCCTCTTGAATTTACCTTCGCATGCACCCGGAGTCGCAGGCGCGGGGCCCGAGCTTGCGTCGCACAGTGGTCTCACTTTTTTTCCCGTCGCCGAAGATAGCCACATTGGCCGCCCATCACTCGGTAAAAAGAGTGGGGGCGGTGAAGATGATCCAAGACCAACGCGACACGGATTCCTCGCGCCGGGTTCTTCCGTTCCACTGGCTCCGCCGCGTCGGCTCATAAACGCCGAGCCCGTGCTTCCCGCTCCAGTATCGGTCTTTGATTCCAACGCGCCTCAGTTCCCGGCGCCTGTCACGAACCTTGGGCTTCCTTGGATGAAGAACGATTCGGACTCAGCAGGGCCCGGCAAGAAACATGGGTTCGGCTCGGGCACCGACGGCGGCATGGGTGATGACAAAGGACCTGGCGCCGGACAAGGCGAGGCTTACGATGGTCCTTACGCGAATGTTGTCTCTCCGCCGAGGTGCGCCTATTGCCCCGATCCCCAATACACGGATGAAGCGCGCGAGGCCAAGCTACAGGGAACCGTGACGCTGCAAGTATTGGTTGGCGCTGATGGACGCGCTTCGCAAATCCGCATTGTCAAAGGAATCGGCCTGGGACTTGATGAACGCGCCTGGCAATCCATTCGCGGCTGGAAATTCGTGCCGGCGCATGATGCCGCGCACCGGGCCGTTCCGGCCTGGATCACCGTCGAGGCTGTCTTCCGCCTCTTCTAGACAGTCTTTCAGCCACGGAGTAACATTTTCTACCGTGCCCTACGACTTCGCTGAAAACGAATTTGAGCTTGACCCGCAGGCCTCCTCCGCCCGTGGCGGCGGCCCTCCACGCAAACGAACCGGAATCGGCGTCCTGGATCCGCCGTTTCCTCCCAAGAGGCCGCCCGGCCCCATTCCCACGGTTCCCTCTTCCCTGCTCATCCGCATCTTCGCGGGATTGCTCCTCGCGGGACTCGCCGCCACGATTCTTTTCCTGTTATTCGCCAAGCACTAACCGATTGATGAAGACGGCGAAAATCGCTCTACCGCTCCTCTTCTTGCTGACAGCTTCCTTGTCGTCCGACGAACTGAAATCGTTCCGCGACGTTCAATGGAAATACCCGCGCGTCCGAACGGCGTCGAAAGAAAAGGACGAAGTGCTGCGGCAGAGATTCAAAGATAAGGACCTCGCATACCCGCCGCGCGCCATTTTGCTGCGGGCCTTCAAACAAGTAGCTCAGCTGGAACTTTGGGCCGCGGACGCGGAAGATAAAGCTTTCGTGCTCGTGCACGAATATCGGATTTGCACCTCGTCGGGAACTCTGGGGCCCAAGCGCCGCTTCGGAGACGAACAAGTGCCGGAGGGCTTCTACGAATTGGATTGGTTCAATCCACAGAGCAATTTCTTCCTCAGCCTGCACATCAGTTATCCGAATGCTTCCGACCGCATCCTCGGCTCACATCAGAATCCGGGTGGCGACATTTTTCTTCATGGCAATTGCGCCTCGATCGGCTGCATTCCCATCACGGATGAAGGGATCAAAGAGATTTATTGGCTTGCCGTCCTGGTCCACAACCAGGATCACCAGCACTTGCCAATTCAGATTTTCCCTGTGCGACTCACGGACGACGGCCTGAAAACCTTGGTAACAACGCACGCCACTCAGCCGGCGTTGATCGCTTTCTGGGGTAATCTCAAACAAGGCTACGATCTCTTCGAAAGAAATCATCGCCTCCCGCGCATCAAAACCCGGGCTGATGGCGCTTACGCTTTCTCCCCCAAATAAGAGTACTTTCTTACCAGTTCGGTGCCCTCTTTGTACCATTGTTTGCGGCAGTACGATCGGCGATTCTCTCTCTGTCGGCATCTCGGAGAGTGAGCTTGAAAGTGTCCCTAAAACTGTTTTTTTCGTCTCCTGTAGTGGCTGCGGCGATCATTTTCGCGGCGGTCTTGCATAGCCCCACAGTCAAAGCAGCGCCAGGACCCGGTCACGCAAGCCGCGCGGGGCTCATGCCGGTCGGAAAGCCCGTGAAAATCAAGGCGCCGCTAGGCCTGCCTCCAGTTCCAATTCCGCCGGACAATCCGCCCACGGAAGAAACGATCGCCCTTGGCCGGCGGCTGTACTACGATCCTGGGCTCTCCGTAGATGGAACCGTCTCCTGCGCAACGTGCCACGCACCGAATCTCGGCTTCGCGGATGGCAAGGCGCTCTCAAATGGCGTGGATGGAAAACGCGGTTCGCGCAGCGCCCCGACGGTGGTCAATGCAGCGTACAACACGCTGCAATTCTGGGATGGGCGCTCGGCCAGCTTGGAGAACCAGGCGGAAGGGCCGATGGCGAACCCCGTAGAGATGGGGCACACCCTGGAAGGAGTCGTGAAGTTTGCGCAATCCGATCCAACCTACCGCGAGCTGTTTGCGAAGGCCTGGGGCACGGAGCAGATCACGATCGATCTTGTGACCAAGTCTATCGCGTCTTTCGAGCGTACGGTGGTGATCGGGGATTCTCCGTTTGACCGCTTCTATTACGGGGGCGACAAGAAGGCACTTTCGCTGGCGGCGCAACGCGGCTTGAAATTATTCGTCAATCCGAAGAAGGGCAACTGCAGCGTGTGCCACGTGATCGGTAAGAAGTACGCGCTTTTCACCGACAACAAATTCCACAACATCGGTGTCGGTGCCGATACCTCGGGAAATTTCGCGGACGTCGGCCTGTATGCGCAGTCGAAAAATACGGCAGATATTGGCGCGTTCAAAACGCCGACACTCCGCAACATCGCGCAGACGGCACCGTACATGCACGACGGCAGCCTGGCGACCCTCAAAGACGTCGTGGACCATTACGTCGGAGGCGGCACATCCAACCCGCATCTCGATAAAGAGATCCACGCCCTCGATTTTCTGACCTTCAATGAGCGGGCCGACCTCAAAGCATTCCTCGAGTCACTGACCGGCACGTTGCCAGCGAATGTGGATCCGCCGGCGGACTTGTTTTCGGTAAAGATGCGAACTGCGCAGAAGTAGTTCACTGAGACATCCCTGAGCCAATCCTCAGGGCCGGGAACCCGCTCGGAATCTTCTCGCTGTCGACTG